>NZ_JACD01000011.1:0-44024 GCF_000517825.1 Prevotella sp. ICM33 | reverse complement strand
GTACATATCATAAAGTTCAATGTTCAAACCTCAAAGTTCAAAGTATAAAAATTCGCGTAATTCGTAGTTAACTTTATGATTTGAACTATTAATGACTACGAAACAATGCGGATATAGCAACAATGCAAAAAAAAATAACGATTTTTCTTGTTTAAAAAAAAAATCATTTTGTATATTCGCAGCGTGTTAATATAAAGAATACGATTGATAGACAAGTTTTAAATTATGAAATACACCTCTTGTAGAGAATATAATTGCAGGCAAACTGATAGAAAAGTTCGGTTTATGCCTGTAAAATCCATTCGGTTCTTTTCATCCAAGAACTCTAATCATTATTGGACAGAGTATAATCAGACAAAAACGTAGGATATGTCTAAAATGCTCTACCTTCTTGAAAGATCTTAGAAAGAATCTTCTGGATTTACAACCTACAAGCAAGCGTTATTTCTTTACCTAAAAGATAATTTAGAGGAATCTCTATTACCCCATACCTCTTGTGAACAATACGAATCAAACGTTGAGAATAAAATATGAAAACCTTTTGTACAACTTTAATTTTGTTATGCCTTACTGTCTGCATATCAGCACAAACCTTAGACAGTACTATTACCATTGAAGGTAGAGTGCAAGACTTTGTTACTCATGTAGATGTCCCTGGCTGCTTAGTTGAAGTGCTAAATGCTAATGACAGCTCAGTCGTTGCTTCAACGAAGGCTCTTGAAGAATATCAGAATGGCGAACAGAACTGGAAAACATCTGAATATAGGATAACGATTCCACGTAAGGAGGGTGATTATATCCTTCGCGTTACTGAAGACGGTTTTATGCCTACCTACGTAAAGCTCCCACTGCATCATTTTTACAAGCGAGAGATAAGCAGAGAAGTTGGTACCATCTTTCTGAAACGACCGAAAACAGTAGACTTAAATGAGGTGGTTGTTAAGGCTACAAAGGTGAAGTTCTATCATAAAGGCGACACGATTGTTTATAATGCCGACGCTTTCCAGTTAGGTGAAGGCTCTATGCTTGACGCCCTTATTCGTCAGTTGCCCGGTGCTGAACTAAGCAAGGATGGACGCATATATGTTAATGGAAAGTTTGTTGAGAGTTTGCTTCTCAATGGAAAAGATTTTTTCCGTGGAGATAATACTGTTATGTTTGAGAATCTGCCTACTTATATGGTAAACCAAGTAAAGGTGTATGACCGTCTTGGTGAAAATAGTCGTTTTCTCGGACAAGAGGTGGCAGGAGACAAGAAATACGTGATGGATGTTCAACTGAAAAAGCAATACAACATTGGATGGGTAGGTAATGTGGAAACTGGTGGAGGGACAAAGGAACGCTACTTGGCTCGTCTGTTTGCTATGCGGTTTACTGATCACTCCCGTTTGGCTGTCTATGGAAATATGAACAATCTAAACGACGACCGTAAGCCCGGTGAGAATGACAATTGGTCGCCTTCTGATCTTTTTGGTGGGTTGACACAGCAACAGTTAGGAGGTCTTGACTATAATATAGATGCACGCAGTGGTAAGTATAAACTTAGTGGAAATGCACAGGTTAGGCATGCTGACAACTCGATAGTGAATAACACTAATCGTACAAATTTCCTTGCTAACGGAGATACATACGACCGTATGGTAGCTAATAATAGAAATCACAATTTTACTCTCTCCACCGATCATCAGTTTTATTTTGAGTTTAAGAATGCCAACTTGAATATCAAGCCACGTTTTAACTACCAATATTATAACAATAAAAGCGGATATTCTTCGCTGACGCTTAATCGTAGTTTTACGTCTTTCTCAAAGGCGCAGTTGGATAGTTTGTACACACCAATGATAGGTAGGGAGTTGATTCGCACAGCCATTAACAGAAATCTTCGCAATGGATTATCAATTGGACATTCTTTAGAAGGTTCGGTTTCGATGGAGTCGTTAATTAAGTTCAAGCATTCTCCCGACCATATCACCCTTTATGCTGATGCTTCTTTGAGGCATGCTACTGAGGATAGCTTTGACCGTAACCGAATTGATTATTATACCAACGGTCAGCAAAGTAATACAGACTTCCGCAATCGATATTTCAACAACCGTCCTGACCACGGCTACAGCATGACAGGTAAAGTGACTTACAGCTATTTAGTAAAGCGGGGCTTGTTCTTCGACTTTAGTTATAAATACAATCGGACTACCTCAAACCGATATTCTTCACTCTATCGTCTTGACCAGTTAGCAGATTGGGGAATTAATTCAGAGCACGAGCTTGGAACACTTCCTTCTGTGGATGCTTATAACAGAGTAATGGATATTCATAATAGTTATGACAGCAGGCAGACGGATAATACCCATACCCTCGGAGCCTTTCTTGTATGGAATAAGAAAACGACGAAGTCGGAGTGGTGGGCACAGCTTGTACCTAATTTATCGCTGCTTTCACGGACGATGCATTATCATAGTGGAAATGTAGATACGACTTTTACGAAACGTTCTATACTTTACAATATGTATAGTACGTTCATCAAATGGCGTAGTACTGATCACAAATATGAATTCATGCTTCAATATCATGTGAACGGGCAAGCTCCAGACATGAACCTGTTTGTAAACATCCTCAATACCACTGATCCATTAAACGTAACAATGGGTAATTCCAACTTGAAACCATCCTATAAGCACGAACTTATATCACACTTCCTACGTATATATCCGAAAAAGGGGCTGATGTGGTTAATAGAGGCTCAATATATCCCCACTGTTAACGCTATTGCTATGGGCTATACCTACGACAAGGCTACAGGAAAGCGAACATTCAGACCAGACAATGTGAATGGTAATTGGCGAGGTCAGCTTGCTTTAGGTGGTGCTGGACCATTGACCAAAAATCGAAAGTTGGATTTTAAAGCTATGGCTGGGTTAAGATATGAGAAGAGTGTCGACCTCATTGGTTTGGCAGGCACGTCTGCTGCTAATAGGAGCATAGTAGAATCGTTAAACTACGTTGGTGATTTACAGCTGAACTATAGGCTTGGGCAATCTTCCATTGGTTTCATTAGTAAAGGAAACTGGGCACATGTCGATGGCACTCGTGAAGACTTTAAGGCATTTAATGTGAGTGATTTCAATTACGGTTTAACAGCACAATTACAGTTGCCATGGGATTTCCGACTTGGGACTGACCTGACAATGTACAGTCGTCGAGGTTATTTAGATAAGTCGATGAATAGCGATGATTTGGTGTGGAACGCTCGCCTGTCACGATCATTCTTCAAAGGACAACTTACCTTATTGCTTGATGGCTTCGACATTCTTGGTCAACTGAATAACGTCACACGGACGATGAATGCACAAGGAATCACAGAAACTTACAGTAATGTTATTCCCCGTTACGTGATGCTACATGCCGTCTATCACTTCAATATTATTCCTAAGAAAAAATGAAAAGTATAAGACGCTTCCGAACTTTGAACTTTGAACTTTGAACATTGAACTTTAACGTAAAAGACTACGAATTTCTCTAATTAAGCGAATCCTTATTGCTAAATAATTCGTGTCATTCGAGAAATTCGTAGTCTCAAATCATAAAGTTCAAAGTTCAATGTTCAAACCTCAAAGTTCAAAGTATAATTAAATGGAATTAGAGTGAACCGTTGTTTGCCTGACGAACCATCTCAGATGATGCATAGAGGTAAACCTCTACACGGCGGTTAGCCTGACTAACAGTCTTGTTCTCGATAGGGTTGGCACTACCGAAGCCCTGTACTGAACGAATCTGACGCCTGCTTACACCACGACCCTTGAGGTAAGATGATACCGCATCAGCACGACGCTGTGACAATGGGAGGTTGATGTTGTCGTTACCAGAAGCATCAGTGTAACCCTGGATAGCAACGTCACAGTTAGAGTTGCGCTGCATCAAAGAAGCGAACTTTGTGAGGTCGTTCTTAGCAGATGCGCTGAGGTTTGAACCGTTCAATGGGAAGAGGATACCAGAGTCGAAGGTAACCTTCACACAGTCTAAACCATTAGCATCTGTCACCTTGTCGACACGTGCGTTTGGCAACTGCTGTGCTGCCTCGCGTGCTACCTTGTCCATGTGACGACCGATGAGGGCACCAGCACCAGCACCTATTGCACCACCAATAGCAGCACCAATGGCTGTACTCTTACCATTACGACCTATAATCTGACCGACGATACCGCCTAATGCTGCACCACCGCCGCCACCGATTAATGCACCTGTACCTTGCTTTGTCTGACAACTTACGACAGTGAGGAGACACATTCCTGCTGCCATCATTTTCATATTCTTCATAATCAAACGTATTTATTGATTAATATCTTTTACCTTTTGACTTGGCTTTTTAGCCGCACCTTAATTCATTTTAATTCGTGCAAAGTTAAACAAATATATGCCATTGGGCACGCATTGCCAACATTTTTTTGTATTTTTGCAAAAAATAAAGCTAACTCGGCAAAGTGAAGCAAGTTTCGTTTGCACTCATTTGCATTATTTTCGCAAAGGATAGGCTGGTATTAGCAAGTGGGGACGGGGTTCCCTTTGGTCTTGACTTTCTCAGCCGTATCTGTGTGCAAAGTTAGTGTTTCAAGGCATACTCACAAAAGGGAAATGCCTATAATAGCATGGGAAATCCCCTAAAGGTGCAAAATAAAAAATAGAATAATATATTTATGGCAAAAGAACTAAAAGAGATGACCAAGAGAGCAGACAACTACTCTCAATGGTACAATGACTTGGTAATAAAGGCAGACTTGATTGAGCAGTCTGCCGTACGTGGTTGTATGGTTATCAAGCCATACGGCTATGCTATCTGGGAGAAGATTCAGGCACAGCTTGACAAGATGTTTAAGGAGACTGGTGTGCAGAATGCTTACTTCCCAATGCTGATTCCTAAGAGCTTCCTCTCTCGTGAGGCTGAGCACGTAAAGGGATTCGCCAAGGAGTGTGCCGTGGTTACTCACTATCGTCTGAAGGCTACAGAGGATGGCAATGCAGTGCAGGTTGACCCTAACGCAAAGTTGGAGGAAGAGCTGATTATCCGTCCTACCAGTGAGACAATCATCTGGAATACCTATAAAAACTGGATTCACTCTTGGCGCGATCTGCCATTGATGTGCAACCAGTGGTGTAATGTTATGCGTTGGGAGATGCGTACGCGTCCTTTCCTCCGCACATCTGAGTTCCTCTGGCAGGAGGGTCACACCGCTCACGCTACACGTGAGGAGGCTGAGAAGGAGGCACAGACCATGTTGCGTGTCTATGCTGACTTCGCTGAGAAGTGGCTTGCTGTCCCTGTCGTACAAGGTGTGAAGAGTGAGACTGAGCGTTTTGCTGGTGCATTGGATACCTATACGATTGAGGCGATGATGCAGGACGGTAAGGCTCTCCAGAGCGGTACTTCTCACTTCTTAGGTCAGAACTTCGCTAAGTCGTTCGACGTTACCTTCCTTAATAAGGAGAACAAGCCAGAGTATGTATGGGCTACCTCATGGGGTGTTAGTACCCGATTGATTGGTGCGCTCATCATGACCCACTCTGACGATAACGGTCTCGTTCTTCCTCCAAAGATTGCACCTATTCAGGTGGTTATCGTTCCAATCTTCAAGGGTGAGGAGCAGTTGAAGGCGCTCACCGACAAGTTGCAGCCAGTGATTGATCAGCTCCGTGCGTTGGGTATCACCGTTAAGTATGACGATGCTGACAACAAGCGTCCGGGCTTTAAGTTTGCTGACTACGAGTTGAAGGGTGTGCCAGTACGTCTCGCTATGGGTGGTCGTGACTTGGAGAACAACACTATCGAGGTGATGCGTCGTGACACCTTGGAGAAGGAAAGCGTAAGCTTTGACGGCATTGTTGAGCGTATCAAGAACCTCCTCGACGAGATTCAGGACAATATCTTCAAGAAAGCTAAGGACTTCCGTGATGCTCACATCTACGAGTGCGAGAACTATGAGGAGTTCAAGGAGAAGGTGAAGGACGGCGGTTTCTTCCTCTGCCACTGGGATGGTACTGAGGAGACTGAGGCGAAGATTAAGGAAGACACGCAGGCAACCATCCGTTGTGTCCCTTATATGTTCGAGCAGACACCGGGCGTCGACATGGTTAGCGGCAAGCCTGCTAAGTATCGTGTCATCATCGCAAGATCATACTAATCGTCAACAATACACATAGATTTAACGGCTTCAGGATATTTATAAATGCAGGACTAACAACGAATGCTTATAAATTCTGGAGCCGTTAATCTTTTTTATTCTAAAGTCTAAAATCCTAATTAAACAACTATTGTCTTATGAAAAAATCACTTCTAACTTTCGTTTTACTCCTCGCTGTAACAGCGTTGAACGCTCAGACCTTAATCAAGGCTAACTTCCAAAAGGGTGACCAAGCTACCTATGAGAGCGTAGCTGATATTAAACTCAGTGTTCCGATGGCTGGAAACTCTGAAAGCATAAAGACAAACGGCCAAACAAAGATTACCGTAAAAGATGCTTCTGCAGATGGTTATGTCATCGAAATGACGACAACCAATATCAAGATGGAAGGCAATCAGGAGGTTGCACAGCAGACAGGAAACATGCTGAACCAATACCTCAGTAATGTTCCACTGCTCCTAAAGACAGATGCTAACGGAAAAGTGAAGGACATCTTGAACTATACTGAAGTTCAAACACAGGTTAGCAAATTAGCAATGGCATCCATTGACTCGCTCTATAAAGCCAAACCTGAAATGGAGAAGACACTGCCTAAGTATAAGATGGCTATGTCTATCAACAGCCTACTCACCAAAGAAGCTTTTATCGAGTCTGCTGAAAACAATTCTTTCTTTATCTTTTTTGGTAAGACCCTCAAGACGGGTGACAAAGTAGACATGAATAAGCAAGGCATCAAAACCACTGTTACCTACGAGGTAAACAAGGAGCCAAACGCACTCAATATCATTGGTAAGATTAAGGGCAATATGACCGAAGACGATGTCAAAGCCTTCTTTATTGACAAGATGAAACAGATAGGTGCTGACGAAGCTATGGTTTCAAAACTCGATGCTAACTGGGAAAGAATGAAGCAGATGGGTATGGCAAAAATGGATGTCGACGGTACTTCCATGACTAAACTCCTCAACAGTGGTTGGGCTACTGAATACAGTACGGACGTGAAAACAAAGATGATGGGTATGGAAATGGTCATCACCTCTGTTACTAAATTGGTAGAACATAGCTGGAAATAAGCATCTTCAGAAATTTGGATTGATAAGTCTGTCGCCTAAGTTTTGAACTTTGAAGTAATGTCACACGGAGGGACGGAGAGGACGGAGGATTGTTAGACACAAAGCGATAGGAGTCGCGGAGGCACCGTCGGTGCAGGGAGCAACAGAGTTTGTTTGCAAGCTTTGTTAGCGACGTATGCCCAAAGCATTTGTTTCAAAAGTTATCAAGAATTTGTAAGCTACGTCTCCGTCGCTCTTTGTGCCATTAGCACCTCCGTGCTATTTCGTTTATCTCCGTTCCCTCCGTTTCTCTGTGTGCCTTATTCTGTAAGAAGTTTGGTTTATTACGTCATATTTTGAAAGCCTCTTCTTATTTCCTTCTCTCACGCTAAAGAGTCGCCTCTTTTTCTGTTTGTGTGCTTATGAATCCTACTGACAAGAATTGACAAAACAGACCATGCGCCTATATTTATTTCGTATTTATGCTTAGCACTAATTGTGCGAAGTGTAAGCACCAGATGTGCGGGGCGTCCGCACGTCCATTAGAGGCTGCAAAAGAAATTGAAACTTTAGATTTTAGAGTGATAAGGTTTGCCTCTTGTGTTTAGCGTTTGAAGTAATGTCACACGGAGGTACGGAGAGGACGGAGGATTGTTAGACACAAAGCGATAGGAGTCGCGGAGGCACCATCGGTGCAGGGAGCAACGGAGTTTGTTTGCAAGCTTTTTTTCGGGAGGTATGCCCAAAGCATTTGTTTCAAAAGTTATCAAGATTCCGCACGCTACGTCTCCGTCGCTCTGTGTGCCATGGTCACCTCCGTGCTATTGCGTTTATCTCCGTTTCCTCCGTTTCTCTGTGTGCCTTATTCTGTAAGGAGTTTGGTTTATTACGTCATATTTTGGAAGATTCTTTTTCTTTCTCCTCATACGCTAAAAAGTCGTCTCTTTTTCTGTTTGTGTGCTTATGAATCTTATTGACAAGTATTGACAAAACAGACCATGCGCCTATATTTATTTCCTATTCATGCTTAATACCAGTGGTGCGAAGTATAAACACTATATGTGCGTGCCGTCCGCACATATGTTAGAGGGAGGCAAAAAGGCTCTTTCTCTTACGTCATAAATCATTACAAGGCACTGCTTATTGACTTACAGGCGGACGGATTTAGCGCATTACACTTTTATTTTATCTACAATAACAGACTATTGCGACGTGTAATCGTATAAAAAAACATAAAAATACACAACCAAACGCATTCGGATTTGGTTATTCACATATTTATATGTACCTTTGCACGCCGTATCAATTTTGGATAACGGAAATTAGCTATATTTTTAGGAGGAAATAGTAAACAATTCATGAGACAACTTAAGATTTCAAAAAGTATCACCAACCGATCAAGTGAGGCACTGGATAAGTATCTCGTTGAGATTGGTCGTGAACCGATGATTACCGTTGACGAAGAGATTGAGCTGGCACAGGAAATCCACAAAGGCGGTCGCAAGGGCGAGCGTGCGAAGGAGAAACTGATTAAGGCTAACCTCCGTTTCGTCGTTTCTGTAGCTAAACAGTATCAGCACCAAGGACTCTCTCTCACCGACCTTATCGACGAGGGAAACATTGGTTTGGTTAAGGCAGCAGAGAAATTCGATGAGACTCGTGGTTTTAAGTTTATCTCATACGCTGTTTGGTGGATTCGTCAGAGTATTCTGCAGGCTATCGCTGAGCAGAGTCGTATCGTGCGTCTTCCGCTGAATCAGGTGGGTGCTATCTCAAAGATTAATCAGGTAACGAACGAGTTTGTGCAGCAACACAACCGTCGTCCTTCTATCCATGAGTTGGCAGAGTTGACTGGTATCGATGAGGCTCGCATCCGTCAGAGCCAGAGTGCAGACAACCATCACATGAGTATCGACGCTCCATTTAGCGATGACGATGATAACTCAATGAGTGATATGCTGTCTTCAGGTGACGACTCTCGTACCGACCGTGGCGTAGACTTCGAGTCAATGTCAGACGATCTCCGTGCCGTTCTTCAGAACACTTTGAAGGATCGTGAGATAAAGATTGTCACCGAGTGTTTCGGTATCGGTTGCCAAGAGAAGGGTTTGGAAGAGATTGGAACAGAGATGGGTCTTACCCGTGAGCGTGTTCGCCAGATTCGTGAGAAGGCTATCGAGAAGATTCGTGAGAGCGGAAATGCACGCGTACTCATGAAGTACTTGGGATAAAAAAGACAAAAGATAGATTTCAATTATAGAGGTGGATGTGTCAAATGAGGCGCATCCACTTTTTTATATCTGCTGATGAGGAACCGTAAAGTGCAAGAACCGCTTTGCAGCAAGTCTTTCACTTCTAAGCGACTGAGAAAGACAATAAAACGAAATCAGCAACGTTATATAATGTATGAAACGTAAGGATATTCAGAAATACATATTACTACTATTGTTCATGGTGACTGCGCAGTTGGCATTTGCGCAATCGTTCACACTGCAAGGGAAGGTTTCCGACAAGGAAGGCAACCCTATCGAGTTGGCTTCTGTTATGGTGGTGACGCAAGGAAAACTGTCGATGACCAACCTAAAAGGCGAGTTCAATATGCAGTTGCAGAGTGAAGACTCCGTGAAGGTGCGCTTCTCAATGATTGGCTACAAGACAAAGACGAGGGTTCTCGTGCGCCCAAAGGGAAAGCAGACATTACTCGTACAGCTTGCTGACGACAACGCATTGGAGGAGGTTGTAGTGCAGGGCAAAGCCAAACAGCACGGTACAACGGAAGAATTGGATATTCAAAAAACTAAACAAGGACCCTCTACATCGGGCAATGCTGTCGAAGAAATGGTACAGACTCAGGCGGGTGTTTCTACCCACTCGGAGCTATCCTCACAATATAACGTGCGTGGTGGAACGTTCGATGAAAACTCTGTCTATATCAACAATATAGAAGTATTCCGCCCCTTCCTTGTGCGAAGCGGACAGCAAGAAGGACTCTCTATTATCAATCCCGACATGGTAGAGAGCGTTGGTTTCTCAACCGGTGGATTCGAAGCGAAATATGGTGACAAGATGAGTTCAGCCTTAGACATCACCTATAAACGTCCGAAGAAGACGGAAGCCTCCATCTCAGCCTCTCTCTTAGGTGCCAGTGCCTACCTCGGATTGGCTACGAAGAAGTTGACATGGACCAATGGTGTGCGTTATAAAACCAATCGTTACCTCCTCGGATCACTCCAGACAAAGGGTGAATATCGTCCGTCATTCCTTGATTATCAGACTTATCTCTCATGGCAACCCAACAAACGTTGGCAGGTAGACTTCATCGGTAACATCTCTGACAACCGTTATAACTTCGAGCCAGAAGACCGTGAGACAAACTTCGGAACGCTGCAGAACGTGAAGAAGTTCCGCGTCTACTTTGATGGACAGGAGAAAGACCTCTTCCGTACCTTCTTTGGTTCGTTGGCTATCACACGCCATTTGAGTTCTCGCACCGACCTCTCCCTCCTCGCATCGGCTTTCACGACGAAGGAGCAGGAGCGTTATGACATTCAGGGACAGTACTGGCTGACACAGACGGAGACGTCGGAAAACCTCGGTGTGGGTACGTATATGCAGCATTCTCGCGACTATCTCAATGCTGACGTGAAGAGTTTGAAGCTGATGATGCAGCATCGGGCAGGCAAACATAAGATTGAGGGCGCAGTGACCTATAAACTTGAGCGTATCAAGGAGAACTCTGCTGAATACGAATATCGTGATTCAGCGGGTTATAACGTTCCTCATACAGGTCGTGACTTGAAGATGATTTACTCGCTTCGTGCTCGTAACGAACTCAAGGCGAAACGCTTTGAAAGCTACTTGCAGGACACATGGAACTTCCAGACACGTGACTCTGTTCCAACGCTTTTCACACTGAATTATGGTGTACGCTTTGCGCATTGGGACTTCAACGGCGAGAGTCTGTTCTCTCCACGTGCATCGCTGACCATCACACCGGGTAGAAACCGCAACCTTAGTTTCCGCATTGCAGGTGGTATCTACTATCAGGCACCGTTCTATAAGGAGCTTCGCGACACATCAATCGTCAATGGTGTTACCTACGCAACGCTCAATAAGAAGATTCGCGCACAGCAGTCTATCCACGCATTGGCAGGTATGACCTATCGCTTCGAGATGTTAGGTCGTCCGTTTAAGTTCACTGCGGAGGCTTATTATAAGGCACTCTCACACCTCGTTCCTTACTCTGTTGACAATGTGAAGGTGACGTATTATGGTGAGAATACAGCCACAGGACACGCCACAGGTCTTGACCTTAAACTCTTTGGTGAGTTTGTTCCGGGTGCTGACTCATGGCTGACGCTGAGTGTGATGAACACGAGTATGAAGTTGAATGGTAAGAGTATTCCACTCCCAACCGACCAGCGTTATGCGCTCAACCTTTATTTCACGGACTTCTTCCCGGGTACGACGCGTTGGCGTATGTCGCTGAAATTGGCTTATGCAGACGGTCTTCCATTCTCTGCTCCACACAAGGAATTGGAGAATAACACCTTCCGCGCGCCAGCTTACAAGCGTGCCGACATCGGTATGAGCTATCGCCTATTAGACAATAACGATGGCCATCGCAACACAATCTTTAAGAATATCTGGCTCGGTTTGGACTGTCTGAACCTCTTTGGTATCAATAACGTCAACTCGTATTATTGGGTGACAGACATCGCCGGACAGCAATATGCCGTGCCAAACTACCTTACTGGACGACAGATAAATGGTAGGGTGACGGTGGAGTTTTAGAAAGAAAAGCCTCACCCCCAGCCCCTCTCCGAATGGAGAGGGGAGTGAAATGCGTGATACCCCTACTGATAGAGGAAGTTCTTAAATCAGGTTTTCCGTTAAATATGTGGATGCTTTTCGTATTGCTTTAACGGAAGAATCAAAGTTACTCATTAAACAAAAATATAGCTAAGATAGTCAACTATCTATCCTATTATCATCCTCTGACATTGAAAACCTTTTCATTTTAAGACTTCAAAAATCTGCTAATAGACTTTGAAAAATCATTACATAATTTCAAAGAAAACATCAATAAATTCCGGTAAAAACACATATAAAAAGCAGGTTTGTAATCAACAGAAAATCAATTAGTTATAAAGTAGTAAAGTGCAAGGTGGTTAAATGAACTTCAAAAGGGCGTTAGTAAGGGTCTTAAAGAGCATCTTTTGCAAGCCAAAAGGGCGTCTTTTAGAAGCCAAAAGAGCATGTGTTGGTTTTGAACTATGTGAAAAGAGTTTACAAAAAATAAACCTTGGGAATAAGTTGTTTGTAGAAGACAGATAGATATCGCACCTAATTACATTTAGCATGTAGTTTATCCCCCCTTTGTAAAACCATCTAATTAGGACTAATCATACCATGTATGTGGATTAATCTCATTCTATTAACAATCTACGTATTTAACGGGAGAACCTTAAATCATCTCAAAGCGAATTGTTGCCAGCACTCCCGCTCTCTCATTACTTCCCTTTGGTCAGTGACCATTGGTTCTGAGAGGGGGAGGGACTGGATTTCTTTATGCTTTACATTTCCCTTTGGGGAGAGGAATGGCGAGGAGAGTAGATAGCGAATTTCCCCTATTGATTGGGAAAGTCTTTAAGTAATCTCGAAGCGAATTTTTGTTAGCACTCCCCCTCTCTGTAGGAGAGGGGGTTGGGGGGTGAGGCTTTGGCTCGTTAATGCTTTTTGAGACTCATATTAAACCCAGCACAGATTCCCATACCATTCTGCATATTGCTGTAGGTGGTACGGATAGTAGAGAGGCCAGCTTGAGCAAGGGAATTGTTAGAAACATCGTTCAAAGCCTGTAGGAAACGGTAGTAGGCTGGGGCGATGTGATAGAACTCTAACTGTAATCCTTCCTCTATACCATACTTTGTCTTTAGCTCTGCCAAAGACGCTTTGGTCTCACCTCTTATTCCAGTGTAAGGTTCAACGTTCAGACGAAGTGTGTAAGTCTTGCCGTTGATTGTCGCATCATCGAAGACATAGAACTGCTTATAGAAGTCACTACTGAAGTCGAAATCATCGTCAATGTCTGACAATGGGTTCAGAAGCGGTTCACTTGCCGTTGAGATAGGTATATACTCAGTTACCAAGTCGTATCTTACAGCCACACTATCATAGCTGTTGCTCTTACGTCCCTCCATATAGTCAGCGTAAGAATAGTAGCTCATCACCTCCTGCATATAGCCACCCATATTCTTAAAACAGGTAACATAAAGGTAGCGCAACTTCTTACTCTTGACACGCACAGCATAATAATCGTGTGTCTGGGCAGGGTCGGTGAAGGTGGCTTGCAGCTGCAGGAAGTCTTCTACATTTGCCGAAGGGTCTTTCTTCATACGTACCATACGTGTGGCAATATTGCTGATGCCAATCGGTTGTGGAATCTCCGTAGATGACTCGACAGCCTCTAAGCCCTGCGCTTCAACACGCAACTGCACCTTATCGCCCGCCTTCTGTTGTCCCAGAACACGATAGCGACCATTGCCCAAGGCAGTCACCGTCCTCGTCTGTCCGTTCAATTGATAGCTGATCACTGCATCATCAATCATCACATTCTTCTCTGTTGTGTTATATTGTTTCAAAGGTATGCTACGTGACACCGTGATATAAGTGGTGTCGGAAGTAGAAGGCATACAATAGACAACCAACTTTGGCTTTGCATCAGGCAGATTGCTGACACTGAAATCATCCTTGCAACTCATCACCGATAGGGCAAGGAAGAGGAGGAAAAATATCTTTTTCATGTTCGAAACTTAGAATTTAAATGTGTAACTGAACGATGGAATCACAGGGATGAACGCTATGTTCTTTATCTTCATCTGGTTATTGCCGTCGATTTTCACACGTACCCAGAGTGAGTTCAGGTGGCAATAAGCATTGTAGAAACTGAGGTTCCAGATGCGCTCATGCCCCTTCTTGGTGGTATGGTGGAAGTCGAAGCCGATGTCAAGACGGTGATAAGCCGGCAAGATAACGTTGTTAGGCTTTTCGTAAGCAAAGTTCAACTTGTTGTCATCAGATGAATTAAAGGTCAATCCTCCCTGCTCCTGCGCTGGAACGTCAGGCAATCCGATATACTGAGTAGGGATTGTCATGCGGTTACCTGTGCGGAATGTCCATGCTGCGAAGGCTGCAATCTTCTTTGTGATGTTCCATCTTCCGGTGAGGGTGAGCTTATGACGGTTGTCAAACTTATCATAATACCAACCATCGTAGAAGTCATCAAACTTCTTCTCAGTCCATGAGAGGGTATAAGAACCATGTAGTGTGAGGTTGGAAACGTTGTAATCAGCATCCAATTCAACACCGTAAGAGCGACCATCACCCTCCATAACCATATAGTCCCAGTTGGCTGCTGGTGGCTCCAATCCTGCCCAACTTGAATACTGTAGGATATGACTTGAGCGCTTGTAATAAGCCTCCAACGAGAGCAACCAGTGCTTGTTAGGTTTCATATAAGCTCCTGCAGCCACCTGCCAAGAGCGCATCGGGTGTAGTCGAGCCGTCGTTGGCACCCAGTAGTCGGTTGGAAGATCGAGGAAGGAGTTGGCAATCTTGTGTACAAACTGGCTCATCAGCGTGTAGCTTGCCTTAAGAGACAGACGCTCCGTTGGCTGGAACTTCATCGAAAGACGTGGACTCAGTGTTGCGAAGGTCTTACCGCTAATATGGAAGACATCGGCATTCACACCCCCGTTGAGGCTCCATTTCTCGTTGAGTGTCATCTCGTCTTCGGCATAGAAGGTCAGCTGATGTGCCACATTCTTATTATAACTGTGGGTCGCAATCGTGTCAGCCTTTGCCTCACTATTGGCTTGATAGTTATCAAAACGGTTGTAAGTCTGTGGCTGGAAGCGATGATAGGTATAGTCCTGACCAAAGCGAATGTGGTGACGAGGGCTTGGACGGAAGTCGAAAGCTGCTCGATAGCCAATGTCATCAATAGATGAGCGATAGCCATGAGAGGTCAATGTCAGTTGTTCTTTCTCTCCGGGGCGTGTAAATCTCCACTCGTCTGAGCTGCTAACCGTTGAGCGATTGTGCGTATAAACGGCTGTGAAGTTAGCAAAGAGCTTCGGTGAGAATTGGTAGTTCCAGTCTAAGGCAGCATTGAAGTTACCCCAGTGGAAGCGATTCACATAGATGTCTACGTCATTATAACCACTGCTATTGTTACTGTGCCACTCGTCTTTTGCGTCCAATCGGTCCTCACCAGAGTAGACACTCAGCGACATTCGCGAACGTTCGTTGAAGATATTGGTCAACTTGAAGTTTAAGTCATGGAAGAAATACGACATACTCAACTTATCCTCATTGTCGCTCTTGTGGTTCATTATTGCAAAGGCAGGACGCGTGAGGAGGTCCATCCAGCTACGACGCAAACCGAAGTTATAGGATGTCTTTCCCTTTCTAATAGGTCCCCCGATATGGAAGGCACCATCGAGTAAGCCGATACGATAGCTGCCGTGGGTCTTATAAAGGTCGCCATCAGCCGTGCGAACGTCGATGACACTCGATAGACGACCGCCATAACGTGCTGGGAAACCGCTCTTGTAGAAGTCGACATTCTTCACAACATCGGCATTGAACGAAGAGAAAAGACCTAATGAATGGTTGGTATGATAGAGAGGTGTACCGTCGAGTAAGAAGAGGTTTTCGTCGCCATTACCACCATGAACGTAGAGACCGCTGGCAAGTTCCATACCGTCAGCCACACCGCTCGTACGCTGTAAGGTCTTGATAACGTCCGGACTACTCAACAGTGCGTACTCCGTTTTAATATCTTTCTGTGAGAGAGAGAGTTTTCCAGTCTGCGTTTTCAACAAAGGTGAGTTTAGGTCTGTCGTCACAACCACCTCATCCAACTGTGCTTCGTTTTGCAGGATGATGTCATGGTTTTGGTTTGCAGATAGGTCAATGGTCTCAATAAGGGTTTTATATCCTACGTAGCTACACCTTATTTCGTGTCGTCCTTCGCCCAATGTGAGCGAGAAATGTCCGTAGGCATTCGTCATCGTGCCTTGTCGTGTGGTGAGGTCGTAGATAGTTGCATTGATAAGTGGCTCTCCGTTACGGTCTTTCACATATCCACTGAGCGTAAAACGCTGGTGCGTCTTGTCCTCATCAATGCCCCGAATCATTCTTTCTTTTGGTGCTTCGTTTTTCCATGTTACCGCACCAATCCCGTTAGCCTTGTGTGCATACAATCCCAAAGGGCTGAGCCATAAGGCAGCTAATAAAAACTGTTTATTCATCTGAAATAAATTTAAGCGGTGCAAAGATAATACTTTTAATTCAGAATTCAGAATTCAAAATCCACATATAATTCATAATTTATAATTCACAATTCATAATTATGATTACTAGTATGATTGATAGTAGACAAGTTTACGAGTGGACAAGTGAACCAGTTGCTTGTAGACAGAGTAAATAAAAGACAAAGTAACAGATGAATAAAGTTCTTTTGAGTAACAAATTTACGGGTGAACGAGTTGCTTGTGCTGGACTTGTTTTTAACATTCTCTTGGTTAAAAACTAATGACAAAAGAGGAGCCTAATCCTAAAGAATGAGAACAAGTGCGCACTCCTGACACACGATAAGGTAGGAGATTGTAGTCTATAAGGAAACGAACATTATAATGCTGACGAACTCTGAAGGTCAGTGAAAGACCTGTTCCAAAACCTACTCCATGATGAGAATCAATTAAATCGTCCGTTAACTTTATGTCGGGATAAAACACAGATGAAACCAAGAGTTTACTACCGAGAAGCCAACGCTCTGATAACGGATAAGAGAAATAAGCACCTCCACCTAACTTCCACGTATCGAAGACATTATCTTCAGCCTTGACATTGTCTACGATGACTGACGTACGGGTCACAGAGAACCGCCCACCAACACCAATATAGGGATTAAAGAAGTAGGCTCCCTCAACAGCTGAGGTACATCCACGCGACACCTTAACTTTTGAGCCTTTCCCATTGAGATGCGTACCTAACGGCTCATTAATAAGAAAATTAAGACCAACGTATGACGGCTTCTGTAGCTTATCAAACTTTTCCTCTACATCAGCTTTTCTTAACCCATGCTCCTTAAATATCAAATCCGTAAAATAATAGCCTAATTCTGTAGCCACAATACCTACGCCTGCCCCTGTCAGTACGTCGCTCAGCCAATGCTTATTGTTTGCCATACGCATTAAACCTGTCGCAGCTGCCACTGTGTAAGCACCGACACCTATCCATGGACTCCGATAGCCATACTCCTTATTCAGCATGGTAGCAGTCATAAAGGCTGTCGCAGTGTGCCCAGAAGGGAAAGAGCGTAGGTCCGTACCATCTGGACGCTCTACTTGAGCAGAATATTTTAACGAATTAACAATACCTGCCATCAACGCTACCGACATAGCATCAGAGGCAAGCATACGCCCCCAGCTACTTCTACCTTTCACGCCACTAAACTTTAAGCCAAGCATAACGGCAGCAGGGAGATACTGCGTGTAGTTATCTAAACTCCTATCAAATCTTGGTATATAGTCATTTCGCAAACCACGAAATTGCCTACTCTGCCCTTTCATGATAAGACCGTTTATAATAAGTGGTGCACAAGTATATATAATCCTATCAAAATGCGGTTTCGAAGCGTTACAAGACTTTTCCTCTCCTTCCGCAGGAACACATTTTATAGAGGGAACTAAACCTGTGTCAGCAACAAGGCTTAAACTATCAACCATTTTTATTGAGTCCGCAATCCGTATGCTATCTTGCAATACAGCAGATGCCTTTGCCTGACAACAAAGACATACGAATAGTATCGGTATAAAAAATAACTCCTTAAAACGTTTCATCTCCTCAACGAGCATTGATCGTAAGTTTGTCTAACATGGGTTTATCGGCTACAAAATTACTACTTTTCCACGGGAAATGAGAATATTTTTTACCTTTAAGAGTAATCTTAACAACTATCTGTCGATAAATGATTATAATTTACCGAAATTCACACACCCTCTCCTCATTATTTCCTTTGGTCAGCGACCGCTGAGTTGGAGAGCCTTCCACTTACCATCCTTCAAGACAAGGACCTTATTATTCTTAACCTGACGATAATTAGCGATGCTATCGTACTGCAACAAAGCTATTTCATGAAACCATGGAATATGGAAGAATTCCACTCACAGGAAGATATCTGGTTTATGAACTCACAAAGGTTCAATAAGGCGGACTGCTCCGTAAACTTTTGTTGGATAATTTCATAACCTAAAAATCAAAAGGGCGTTAATTCCATTCGAATTAACGCCCAATTGGTTTTGAAAAGATGCCCTTTTGAAGTCTTACTAACGCCCTTTTGAAGTCCAATTGAGCACCTTTTTAAATGGACTTTCCTAACGTTTTGATATAAAGTGTGTTACAGATGTGCTGATATTGCTTACTTTTAGGGCATTTCCCCACCTTTTATCGAGTTTTTCTGTAATAATATTTCAAAAGAATTATCCATACAATAGATTTCAACTTCACCACAATTAATTTTCATTTTATCGTATATATCTTGCAATGGAATCGTATCTATAACTTTATATTTCTGTGTATCTATAACGATAACTTCTAACTCAGTAGCAATAAGTATTTTCTTTTCAAATATAGCCATTTCACAAAAAAGAAAGCCTAAGTCTAAATACATTATTCTACGTTTCAAGTCAAAATCATAGATAACAAAATCTTGATCAATTCCTATAGCAAATATCTTTGGGAATACTTCTATGAACTGAGGGCGTAATAGGTCACTTGACCAAGCAATTTTTGCATAGGAATCGCCTTCCACTATCTTCCCATATATTCGATAAGAATCATTATGATAGTCTTTGAATACTGAATCATAATTTAATCTTTTATATGTATCATAATCGATAATTTCAATGTTCATTTCTTTTTATTATATGTTTGAATCAAAATCATTACCGTAAAGAGACCAATTTAATAATGCTTTATATAATAATCGAAGTCTGCTTTATTTTTAGGGGCTATCTCACGCATTATAACCCCATACATTCCACTTGGTATTGGTGATTTCCAATAATCTAATCCCTTTCTCTTCAAGAAATAAACAACTTTCATTTTCTCATTGTACGCCTTTGAACCAATTGGGTATACGCATTTGCGTAATTTATATAGAATGTCTACTTCAAAAGTAGGGTAATCAGGCTTATCCACGTCTATTTCTGTAAACTTTCTGCGATAGTCTGCTCCTTTTTGTAGAAGATATAACATAATATCCATCCTGCCATGAATCATACAATTTTCTATTGCGCAATTTTCAGTAGATGTTGCATAATTAATGTTTGCTCCTGCATCAACTAATAATTTAACCTTCTCAAAGGAGGAAAACACAGCAGCACTTAAAGCAAATTCTCTCCTTGGTACAATATCTCCTAAACCATCCTCCTGAACTCCACAAGCTGTTGAATTTGGGTCTCCTCCATACTTCAGTAATAAAGCAAGTACTTTACTTGAAGGTCTTGTAAAGCGACAAGCTAATAAGACTGCACTTTCTCCAAAGTATTTAGTGGAGTCATCATGTGCATTAGGATTAGCTCCTAACTCTAATAATTTCTCAACGGATTCTATTTTATTAGTACTTGTTGCTAACATCAAAAGAGTCTGCTTGTACTTTGGATCTCGGTAATCTACAGGAATATGCATCTGTAAAACTTGTTTCGAAATCTCTGTAGTATCTTCATCCTCAACAGCCTTTGCTAAAGACCATGCAGGCGTATGTTTATACAACCTAAAATCATCTCCTAACATATCTTTTACGTTAGGCTCTATACACGAAAAACAAACGAATAACACTAATAATAAAAGGTACTTCATACTCATCATAATTTTATTCTTTATATCTTAAAATCCTTCCTATAAGTAAAATGAAAAAGCTTAAAATCCATATGTAGTATCCAATCTGCAATGAAACAATATCACTATGTTTTCCAGCTTCGTTAATAACAATATAGGGGCATCCGTGGAATAAGCATCCTAAAATGAGACTGCCTGTTAATAATATTATCCCGATACACTTTCTCTTTATAAATAAAGATATCAAGAAAAGAATATTCGCATACCATGATATATAATAAACAGTTAGTTCGCTATTTATAAATACTCCAGCCCATCCCAAGAATAAAGCCGTGTATCCCATGTAATCAAAGGAACTATCTCTTACAGAGAAGCATGGTAGAAAGCAGCTAATTATAAATGTAATTAGACCTATAAAGGTTATAATTCTCATGTTCATTTATATCCCTTTCTATTTAATTTGTTATAAGTCAATCTGTAAAGTATGTTTTGAAAGAACTAACTTACTTATAAGTTATTCGTGCGCTATCTACATAATATACATCAGGAAAAGGTTCCTTTAGCAAAAATCGTACTACGATATGATTGATAACCGAGTCCCCGTAAATCTGATATAGGCTATCTGATTCATGAGATGTTGGGATTTTTATCTTACCTCCTTTACATTCTATTCTAAATCCACTACTGGACCACCTCCCTCCAGAACCCGTTGGAATATAATACAATACTGGAAGTTGTTTGGTCATATAACCTTTCAAACTTCTGCTTTTCAAATCGCATATAATGTAAAAGATTAACCAAACTACAAAAAACGCACAGCCTACAACATAAGAGTAGTAATGCATTTTTTTCTTTATCCTAAGTATTATATAAGAAAACAGAAAAATCAAAATGTTTAATGATATCATATAGAAATACGTATCTATAATGACATTCGATCCCATATAGAGTAGTATCCACAGCCCCGCTAAGGCCAAGAAATCCCAAGTTGCTTCTTCCTTTAATATTTTCTTTAGATTCATTGTCTCATCGAATATTTATAACTAAAACTTCTCCAAGGAAAAGAATGCAGTTTTTGTCTGCCTTGGAGAGTTCTAAGAGGGAATTAACAGAAATGTCCTAATATACATAATCTACATTCTCCTCCGCTCCTTCGGAAACTCCTTATCAACAATCCGCTTGATGATATAGTTGCGGATGAGCAGAGGAATACCGAAAATAAAAATCACTGGAATGAAAACTGGTACAAGAAGATGCAAATAGAGGTTTGCACGCCTTGACCTGAACGTTTCGCCTTCAAGATTATTACCTATAGGTATGGCCATAATCTCATTTCCGAAGAAGTAAAGCCATAGAGAGATGAGGATGATGATAGAACCTATCACATAAACATTGAGCACTGCCTTCTTGACAATCCTTGGCCGCTCCTTCTCGGGTACGCGCTGCAAAGAACGTACTGACTTGGCTATATTGTTTGCACGATTATACTTGTCGCCCAAAAATTTCTTTAGCATCTTATTCATAAGTTTCTCTTTTAGCCTTAACTGCCTTGAAGTATAAAATAATAAGGGGTCCTTGGATGATTGACATCGTCTCTTTCAAATAGTTGCAGTCCCTCAAAGAAGACATTGTCATCATTGACCAGCTTTTCACAGACATGATTATGAATCTTATAAATGAGTTCAGATACTGTGAAGTAGCTGCCATTGTCTGCTTGCAGGAACACTTTTTCTTCCCTTGAATCTTCCAGTTCATCATCCCAATGTTCGTACTGCACCAGAATACGACTGCCAATCAACTTCAGTTCATCCGTCCAGACACCAGGGGTGTATTCGCCAGTGATTTCTTCATTATACGCTTGCAATTCGTCTGCAAACGCAGCCAACGAATAATATCTCTGTTGCCTGAAGCTCCACGCAATGCCGCATAGCAATTCTTTTGGGAATCCTGTACGCTGGTCTGTTTCTATAGGTTTTATTTGCTGGACTTCTTCTGGCAAGGCATCTGTAAAGAGACGGCCCGTATCCTTGCCGTATTTCAATGCCAAGTCATAATATGACATACTGGCATCCTCGCCAATCATATCGTAGATGGTCTTACGAAGCTCTGGCAACAGGTGGAGATCGTGATAGTTTATCCTGTCGCTATAGGCCTTATATCCTTGCAGCAACAAAGCACTGGAGTAGTCTATGCTACCCGACTTCGAGCCTCTGATTTTATATTCTTCTTCCTGCTGGCGGGATAATTCCGTCCGAAATTTGAGCTCTCCACGTACAAGGTAGACCCCATCGTCATAGTTCAGAAAGAACTCTGGAAAGTCTAAGGTGTGGAAATCAACTGCCTCATAGGCATAATGTGTCCAGTCAAATCCCTGTCTGTTCCGTCGTTTGAAGCTGCTCTTATAGATGAAGCTGCCAGGAATGATAAATTCCCGACTATGTAATTCAGGTGTATCGGATATTTCTTTATACACAGCGACCAGATAACAGTCTGAGAAGAAGTCAAGAGCGCTATCCTTTCCAACCTGTTTCGTTAGCCGGCTAATATCCACAAGAATCTTGCCAAAAAAGTATTTCTTGTAATAATCATTATAGATATAAAAGATATCACCTTCTTTTATCTCTTTCTCAGCATGGGTTATGCCCCTGTTTAGCTTGATTGCCATAATTCTTCTTTGTTACTTCATTACGTGTATTTTGCAATTTCATAACACCACCATATTTATAAATATAATATTATTCTATATATGCAAGACGGCGGATAAAGTCAAAGTCCGACTCTTCGTATTGGCAGATATAGTCCTTGTTTCCTTGTATGCCGAATTTAGCTCCAACTGCACCTTAGCTTCTACGCATAGTTTCTTAACCACATTCCCAATGGTTGTGTCATTCCACGAGAAGCAGCTGTGTGCCGTTTCCATTCTGTAGGTAGCAGAATAACCTGAAACGATGATACATCCAAAATCACTGTCCCCATGCTGCAGATGCACATTCGTAACAATGTTAGAAAAGATTAACCACAAATATTTTAAGAGAAACGATAAGACCAGCTTCTCTCCCGTAAGTATTTTATAAGAATGCAACCTACTTCCTACTTTCAGGTGAAGTTGCTTGGCTTGTAGGATGGTAAGGAAACTTAATCCCTCGTTGTTCAAGTTTTCGTTTTACTTCCTGTGCCATCTTCCCGTTCTCAGAATCAAGGTCAAACCCTTCATCATAATAATCCTGCACTGCAGAGGCAACATTAAAATCAGGATCTATATCACTCATAGGATTTGCTCCTAAATTTAATAAGAAGAGAACCATATCCCAATTATAGATAGAAGCCTGACTTCCAATGATAGAGGCTCCAGATATACAATAGTTTATGTCTGCACCATGTTCTACTAGATATTTAATTTTTTCTTTACTTTGAAAATTGTCATGACATGAAGCTTCTAATGGCGTGATACCGATAGTATCATTTACATTCGCACCATATTCTATAAGAAGTTTCATGTATTTAATTTCATAGTATGGATCTCCTGAGGTTTCAAGGCAGACACCTAATTCTTTTTCTTCACTATAACCTTCCTTTTGGTATCCAGGTTTACTATAGAAATTATTGACAATATTAGGATTAGCACCATTCTCTAATAATAATTTCATAATATCATACTCTTTCCTCATCAATGCAAAGTACAAATAAGTCATACCACCCCCACTCAGCTTGTTAATATCCACACCTTCTTGTATTAGTAATCGTACAGAATCAAGATTATTGTTATAAATAGCTGAAGCCATCTCCAACTCTTTTCCCTTCGAAAAATAATCTGTTGGAAGAGGAGTACTCGTTTTCTTTTCTTTAACCATAAAACTGCAACTTGTTAAAAACATTGATATAAAAACTAAAATAATAAGCTTCACCATAATGAAAGATTACGTATGTAATGTTAATAGGTTTTTATCTTCTTTATGTACTTCTGATAGCCTCTCTAATTCTTCAATAAGTAAAGGAAGACTATGTCCATCTAACAAATATTTCGATGGATCTTGAATATTAACTAAAGTCTCCCACCCTAATAAATAGATAGGAAAATAACAGTTTGTCGAATTTTCTTTGTAAATTAGTAATCGCTAAAGAACTGATTTTAAAGACAAGACAACAAAACTATTATGGAAGCAAAAATAAAGAAAATAAGTGAGTTATCCAAACTTTTGAGTGTTAAAACTCGAATGAGTGATGATTTATTTCATCTTTTTGGCAAGTTTGGCAACGGTCACCTGTTATCTCGCCTTTCATTGGAGAAACAGGACGGAGTTTCGACTTCGCAAGCAACTTGTTAACTTGTCCACTCGTTGACTCGTCCACTTACCATGTTACTCTGTCTTTTATTCACCCTATCTACAAGCAACTTGTTCACTGGTTTACTCGTCTACTCGTTCACTTGTCCACTTGCCTACTCGTCAACAAAAAAACTTCACAACCTTGCATTTTCAATAAATTTTGCTATATTTGCAAATTATTTAATACATATGTATCACATGTTTGTTGAGATTATAGATATTTTATACTATGAGTTTAAGCTGTAGTCATTGTGTATGGAAGGCTCAAAAAGAGTTTTGTTTGTCCTTTTATATGATAGAGAAAGTGTTTCACAATCGGATTTAATAAGATCAGACTAAATATAACAAAGTTTATGAGTAAAAAGTTACTTATGTGTTTTGCCATGCTGTTTATGTGCGTAAGCGCAGCATTGGCACAAACTAAAATTTCGGGTACCGTAGTGGCTGCCGACGATAACGAACCCGTTATCGGTGCTACCATTATGGTCGTAGGCACCAAGTCAGGTGCAGTAACCGATGTTGATGGTAAGTTTTCGCTTACCACTGACGTTGCTAATCCTCAGATCACTGTGGGCTACATCGGTATGACATCACAGACGCTGAAGGGTACTACCGACATGAAGGTGGTGCTAAAGTCAAGCACTCAGACACTGAACGAGGTTGTTGTGACGGGTCTTACCCGCACCGACCGCCGTCTCTTTACGGGTGCTACGGACAAGGTTGATGCAGAGAAGGCACGCCTGAGTGGTGTGGCAGATATCAGCCGTTCGCTTGAAGGTCAGGCAGCGGGTGTGTCTGTTCAGAACGTCAGCGGAACCTTCGGTACGTCACCAAAGATTCGTATCCGTGGTGCTACCTCTATCTATGGTAGCAGTAAGCCACTTTGGGTTGTCGATGGTGTCATCATGGAAGATGCAGCCAATGTCGGTGCAGACGACTTAGCATCGGGTAATCCAGAGACCCTTATCTCTTCTGCGATAGCAGGTCTTAATGCCGATGATATTGAGAGTTTCCAGATTTTGAAGGACGGTTCGGCAACTTCTATCTATGGTGCGCGTGCGATGGCAGGTGTGATTGTCGTTACTACGAAGAAAGGTAAGCAAGGACAGGCACACATCAGTTATACCGGTGAGTTCACCTCTCGCCTCGTTCCCTCTTATAGCAACTTCGATATCCTCGACTCAAAGGAGCAGATGGGTATCTACAGAGAATTGGCAGACAAAGGTTGGTTGAACTTCTCAGAAGTACTCAATGGTAGCGAGTATGGTGTATATGGAAAGATGTACGAGTTGATTAACAAGTACAATGCTAACACTGGTCAGTTTGCTTTGGAGAACACCACAGAGGCACGCAACCGCTATCTACAGCGTGCAGAGTTCCGCAATACCAACTGGTTTAAGGAGTTGTTCTCATCAAATATTATGCAGAGCCACTCTATCAGCTTGAGCGGTGGTACACAGAAATCAAACTACTATGCATCGTTTAGTGCATTGTTAGACCCGGGATGGTATAAGCAGAGCAACGTAAACCGTTATACGCTCAATGTGAATCTCACACAGCACTTGTCAGACAAGCTGTCGTTGAACCTCATTGGTGGTGCCGCTTATCGTAAGCAGCGTGCGCCAGGAACCTTGGGACAAGACGTCGACGTTGTAGGTGGTGAGGTGAAGCGTGACTTCGATATCAACCCTTATTCCTACGCAAGCAACACCTCACGTGTACTTGACCCATCAGCAACCTACGTAGCGAATTATGCACCATTCAACATCTTCAACGAGTTGAATAACAACTATATCGACCTCAACACCCTCGATGCTCGTTTCCAATTGGAATTGAAGTATAAGCCTGTCAAGGGTTTGGAGTTGTCACTCTTGGGTGCATTCAAATATATGGCTTCAACACAGGAGCATTTTGTGAAGGATAATTCAAATCAGGCATTAGCTTATCGTGCGATGTCAAACGGAATTATCCGCGATGCCAACAAGTATCTTTATAAGGACCCTAATAACCCTTACGTGTTGCCAATGACCGTGTTGCCATACGGTGGTTTGTATCATAAGGGCGATAACCGCATGAGCGATTATGACATTCGTGCAACGGCAAACTATAGTCACACCTTTGCCGAGAAGCATATCATGAACCTCTTTGGTGGTATGGAGTTGACGAGTATTGAACGTCAACGCAATGCCTTCGAGGGTGCTGGTCTGCGTTATGATGCAGGTATGGTACCATTCTATATCTATCAGTATTTCAAGCGTGCATTGGAGTCGGGCAATACCTATTATACTATTAACCCAACCAACTCACGCAGTGTAGCCTTCTATGGTAACACTACATACAGCTATCAGGGCCGTTACGTCTTCAATGGTACACTTCGTTATGAGGGATCAAACCAGATGGGTCGTAACTCAAGCGCACGCTGGATGCCTACATGGAACGTGTCTGGTGCATGGAACGTACATGAGGAGAACTGGTTTAATAAGCTCTCTCCATTGAACAAACTCACCCTGCGTGCCTCTTACAGTCTTACGGGTACACCTCCAGATGCGTCTTATAGCAACTCAACCGCTATCATCACCGCTTCAACTCCTTTCCGTCTCTTTGCAGAAGATCAGGAACCACAGCTTGAACTGAGCGAGTTGGCAAACTCAACCCTTACCTATGAGAAGAAGAACGAGTTGAACCTTGGCTTCGATGCTTCACTGTGGAACAACCGTTTGGGTATCACCTTCGACTACTACACACGTAGAAACTTCGACGAGATTGGTCCGATGGTAACAGCTGGTTTGGGTGGTGAGATTATCCGTGCTGCTAACGTTGCCGAGATGAATTCTAATGGTCTTGAGCTGAGTATCTCTTCTGTAAATATCAAGAAGAAGAACTTCTCTTGGACAACCAGCTTCATCTACTCTTATGCAACAACCGAGATTACAAAGCTCTTCAATCAAGGTAACGTGATGAGTCTTGTGAGTGGCAATGGTTTTGCGAAGAAGGGTTATCCTGCTCGTGCACTGTTCTCAATCCCATTTATGGGCTTGAATAGCGATGGTATGCCAATGGTGCTCAATGAGAAAGGTCAGGTGACAACCGACGATATCAACTTCCAAGAGCGTACAAAGACCGACTTCTTGAAGTATGAAGGTCCTACCGACCCACCACATACAGGTTCGCTTGGCAATATGTTTACCTATCATGGTTTCCGTCTGAACGTGTTCTTCACTTATGCCTTCGGTAATGTCGTACGCCTTGATCCTAAGTTCCGTGCACGTTACAACGACCTCGTTTCCATGACCAATGCGTTCAAGAACCGTTGGATGGCACCAGGTGAGGAGAAAGAAACCGACGTTCCGGGTATCCTTTCAAAGAGCCAGTATATGGCAAACACCAATGTTCGCTTGGGTTACAACGCTTACAACTACAGCGATGCACGTATTGCAAAGGGCGACTTCATCCGCCTCAAAGAGATTTCTTTAGGCTATGACTTCCCTGCGCAGATGTTCCAGAGTAGCATGATCAAGAACGTATCGTTGAAGCTTCAAGCTACCAACCTCTTCCTGCTCTATGCTGACAAGCGACTCAATGGTCAGGACCCAGAGTTCTATAATGTGGGTGGTGTAGCATCGCCTATGCCAAAACAATTTACGTTAACAGTGAAACTTGGACTTTAAAACTTTATGAAGATGAAGGTCAAAAAATATATTCTATACTTGCCAGTGGCTGCGTTAGCGTTAGCACTTACGTCGTGTAACGACTTCCTTGACAAGTATCCAGATAGCCGTATGGACCTCAAGAATCCTACGGAAGTGAGCCAGTTGTTGGTGAGTGCTTATCCACAAGCGCATCCAGCCTACCTCACTGAGATGTATTCGGACAATACTGACGAGCAGTTGCATAGTACTTGGAGTGCGTTCGACCGTTTCCAAGAGCAGGCTTATCAGTGGAAAGATATTGACGATGTGAGCAATACCGAGACCCCTTATCAGCTCTGGTCAGCGCATTATGCAGCTATCTCAGCTTGTAATGAGGCAATTGAATACATTGAGCGTACTGTCAAGGATGCGCAGTCAGAGGAAGACTATCGTGCACAGTTGGGCGAAGCCTTGCTCTGTAGAGCGTTCTCAATGTTCCAGTTGTCAACCGTCTTCTGTCAGGCTTACGACAAGACTACTGCTGCCAATCAGTTAGGTTTGCCTTATCCAACAGAGCCAGAGAAGGTTGTTGGTCGATTGATAGAGCGTGGTACATTAGCTGAACTTTATCAGAAGATTGAGGCAGACATGCTGAAGGGTATTTCTCTTGTCGGTACAAAGTATGCAAAGCCTAAGTTCCACTTCACCAAGCAGGCAGCTTACGCTTTCGCAACTCGCTTCTATCTCTATGCACAGCAGTATGACAAGGCTGTGAAGTATGCTGATATGGTATTGGGCGATCAGCCTGCCGACATCCTTCGCAACTGGGCTGAATGGAACCGCTTGGGTCCAAGTGGTAACGTACAGCCAAACGCCTTTGTAAACGCAAGCAACACTGCCAACATCATGTTGTTGCCAGTTCCTTCACAGTGGGGTGTTATCAGTATTCCTATTCAGGCTGGTAGCAAGTATGCGCATGGCGAATTGATTAGCAAGAACGAAACCTTGCAGGCTCCGGGTCCATGGGGTGACAGCGGCTCAAGTTTGAACTATACCGTTCTGTATAATAATGGTGTGTCAAAGTATTGCTTGCGCAAGCTTCCATACGTACCAAAGGTGATTGACGCAACAGCAGAGATTGGAGTACCTTACGGAGAGTATGCAGTATTCAGCACAGACATCACCTTGCTTGAGCGTGCTGAGGCTTATGCCCTCTTAGGTCAGTATGACAAGGCATTGAAGGACATCAACACCGAGTTGACAGTCTTCTCAAAGAATAGAAAGCAACTCACACTTGCAGACATTCAAGACTTCTATGGTTCAATGGCTTATTACACACCAACAAAGCCAACACCAAAGAAGAAACTCAATCCATTGTTCACTGTTGAGGCTACCACACAGGAACCTCTCTTGCAGTGTCTCTTACAGTTGAAGCGATTAGTTACCATCCACGAGGGTTTCCGTCTGCAGGATGTTAAGCGTTATGGTATCACAATGTATCGTAGAAAGGTTGATGTGCAGTCAAACGTTACTGCCGTAACCGACTCTATGAAGGTTGGCGACCCACGCTTGGCTATTCAGTTGCCACAGGACGTCATCACAGCGGGTGTGAAACCTAATCCACGTAATAATTAAAACGATAGGTTATGAAAAAGTATTTATATTTGGTTGCAATCGCTCTTGTCAGCTGTGGCGCAGTCTTGTCTTCATGTAGTGATGACAAGATAAGCGGTGACTCTATCTTCTCAACGAAGGCTGTGGAGCGTAATGCTTTCGACCAGTGGTTGTATAAGAACTACACCATGCCTTATAATATAGACTTCCAGTATCGTCTGAAGACAGAGGAGACCGAGCAGGCTTACAACTTCGTTCCTGCCGACTCTGCAAAGACAGTGAAGTTAGCGATCCTCACAAAGTATATGTGGTTTGATGCTTATGCAGAGACCGTCGGACTTGACTTCATCAAGGAGAATGCCCCACGTATCATCTTAGTGACAGGTACTCCGGGTTACACACGTTATCGCACAGAGGTAATCGGTAGTGCTGAGGGTGGCTATAAGGTGAGATTAGGTAAGGTAAATGCCCTTACCGATGACCAGCTGAAGGACTATGGTAGTATGAATAACTACTATTTCCACACGATGCACCATGAGTTCATGCACATTCTTAATCAGAAGAAGCCTTACGATGAGTCGTATGATAATATCTCACGCTCTGACTACGTAAGTGGTAACTGGACTTCTATCCCTGACAAGAAGGCGCAGAGCATGGGTTTCGTTTCGGCTTACTCTATGGAGAATCCTGCTGAGGATATTGCCGAACTTTACTCTATCTACGTGACCAGTACGCCAGAGGATTGGGCTACAATTATGAAGAATGCGGGTAACAAGGGCGGTACGATTATCAACAAAAAGCTGAAGATAATTCGCGAGTACATGAGCAATTCATGGAATGTTGACATCAAACTGCTGCGCAATGCAATCCTCAGAAGAGGTGGAAAGATTGGTACACTCGACCTGAACACACTGGAATAAGAGAACGGGTAGTGTACATATTATCAATAAATAAATAAACAAGGGCTTCTGACTTAGCCTGAAACTCCCCATGCAAGGGTGTGAGAGAGCATGAAAGACTAAGTTCAGAACCTGACAAAAGTAAATGAATACGCAAATGAAAAAGGTATATTTACTATTCATGGCTATCGTACTGACACTTTCTTTGCAATCGTGTCTACATGACGATAAGACCACTTTCGACCTCCCTGCGGCTGAACGAATTGAGAAGAAGGTTGCTGATTATAAGGCGCTTTTAGAGTCGTCAGAGGATGGTTGGGTAATGCAGTATTATACAGGAAAGAACTATAGCTACGGTGGTTACACGCTGTTGCTGAAGTTCAAGAACGGCCATGTTACCGCTATGGGTGATGTGAAGGACGTTGAGGCACAGGCTACTTCGGGCTATGATGTAGTGAAAGACTTGGGTCCTACCTTGTCATTCAATGAGTATAACGCAGTGATTCACCCATTAGCTGAGACTTGGCTGGGTAGTCCTGATGGTGCGCAGGGCGACTATGAGTTCTCTATCCTCCGTGCAACCAACGATAGTATCTTCCTTAAAGGACGTAAGTGGCATAACGAGATGGTGCTTACTCGTCTGCCAAAGGGTACCAGTTGGGAGGAGTATATGCTCGGTCTTGTTACCGTAATGGAGGGTATGAATGTCGAGACCTACGACTTTGTCTTGGGCAATGACACCCTCGCACAGGGAACACTCACGCAGGAGGTAAGACGTCTTAGCGTTACCTTGGGCGATAAGAAGTGGGAGATGCCTTATTGTACTACCAATACGGGTATTACACTCCGTGAGCCTATCGTCATTGGTAACAAGAAATATCAGCACTTCACATGGAATGATGCCGACCACTCGCTGACGCAAGACGACCTTAAAATCATTCAGTTCTTGCCTAAGAGTCATAAGAATATCGATTTCTGGATTGGTGAATGGCAACTCAAGACGAACCTGCGTAAGCGTATCAAGCTTACCTTGGAGATGGGTTCTGTGGTAAACACGCTGAAGGGTAAGTTGAATATTAATAATATCAACTATGAGATTCTCTTGACTTACGACCCTGCTACGGGCCATCTTGAGCTTCCTGGACAGCCAGTGACCGACCCTACTTATAAGTATCCAGCAGGTATCGTAATGATTCCAGCATCGCAGAAGGAAGGTAAACTCTTCGGTGAAGGTAAGGGTAGCTTGTTCTTCACATGGGATGAAGATATGCAGCGTGCTAAGGCTGAAGACAGTGGTCAGATTACAGGACATGCCGTAGACTCCTTCTTTGGTGTGGCTTATGGCGAAGACCTCCAGCCTGTCACCGATGCTCAAGGCAACTACGTATTTGCCTTCACATTGCCAAATATCCAGTACATGACGAAAATTAATTAATTATGAAGAAGTATATTTCTATATTCCTACTCGTTGCAGCTGCCGTTCTTGGGACGGCATGCAGCAACGATAATAACGAACTGCCTGAGTATGCTGCGGGATTGAAGGTCGTAAAGGCGCAGACTGCGTTCAACGTGATTGGTGGTGAGAATGAGGTGAAGATGGCTTCTGAACCTGCTCAAGCTTATGCGCAGGATGCGTGGCTGACGGTTACGAAGAAGGCTGAAACACTCTTGTTGACGGCTACAACCAATACCAGTCCACAGACGCGTAACACGCTCTTGGTTATCAAAGACGCAAAGGGCGACTCTATCACACTGAACGTTCAACAAGAGGGTATCACCTTCGGACTCCCTGCTGGGCAGGATATCTTCACTGACGATAAGGCGGTGCAGAAGACAATGATTGCTACGGCTAACGTTCCTGTCACCTATACAACGACTGGCGACTGGCTTTCTGTTGCTGAACAAGGTAGTGAACTGACCGTAAAGGCAACGGAGAACACTACGGGTAAGGCTCGTGTGGGATGGGTTATCGCTAAGGCTGCTGGCTTAGTTGACTCGCTGAAGGTGGTGCAGGCTTCATTGGCTGACTTCGTTGGCGAATATAAGCAGGCGGCAAAGATGCGTAATGCTGACCGTACTTTGTCTGAGAGAACCTCTGACGTGCGTATCGAGGCGACGGGTACCAATAAGGCGAACTTCATTGTTGATAACAAATACACGTGGGCAGTAGACTTCATTCCTGGTAGTGGCTTCAAGATGACCAACGGTAAGGTCGTTGCAAAGAATGAGGTGCAGACAGGTGTTTACGAATACTTTATCTCTGTCATCGTGGCTGACGACTTTAGTAAGGAGCATGAGACGGCTATCAATGGTACGCAGGAAAGCATCCTCCTGTCTATCGACGACGCTGGCAACCTTGTCTTCAAGGAGGCTCAGAAACTTGCCTCTGAGCAAACCTTCTCCTCTTACGGCTGGAACCGTTTCTCCGATTCTAAACCAGTCATGGGTGCCTACCGTGGAATCGGTGAGGTCTATGTGCAGCCAAAACTTACGCGGAAGTAGGGGTTGTTCAAGTTGACGAGTTAACGAGTTGCTTGTGAAGGAGACAGAGTAACATGGTTAACAAGTAGACAGGTTAACAAGTAGCTTGTCAACTCGTCTACTTGTCAACTCGTCCACTTCAAAGTAACATACGAACATATTTTTAGATGACGAGTGAATGAGTTCCTAACTTGTTCACTCGTTTTCTTTTGCTATCATCTATTATCCTTTTTCACAAGCATCTTGTCCACTCTTCAACTTGTTTAACTCGTCCACTTTCCCTCTTAATAATCTTCAAATTCTTTCCAATGTTTGCAAAATTGGAAAGAATTGGAAAGGTTGATAACTTTACACATAATTCATAATCCATAATTATGATTATCGATGTAGTGACGGTTCAAAGCTCAAGGGTTAAACACAATGGTAGGTATATAAGAAGCAATAGTCAGCGAGACACCCAATTGCCAACAGAGTCTTAGGACATAATGTGTAGGGACTTGCGAATGCTCATCCCCACACACCTGCCATTCATATACTACTTATGGGTAAGACATCAATTACATCAAATACTACAAAGTATAAACTACCAGCTACAATTCCCGCAAAAAGATAGTTTCCGTTGATTCTTGTTACGATCTTCCACAATAAGAATGCCTTTCACTTTATAGCATTCATTATCACCTTTGCTTTGTGTATGGTTGATTGTCACTTTTAAAGTAAACCTTTTATTCTTGTACCAAAATACGTCTTTCTGATTTGATACAAGAGTAAACTCTTCTAAATGACGATTAATCATCATGTAGGCTGTAGTTGCAAGGTCATTCACCATTATGTAGCTTTTATTTCGCATTTTGTTTGGATACTTATAAAAGACACAACATCCACCATCTATCTCTGATGGTATAGAGTCGAAGCTCCCTATTTCAATGCTGACATTCGATTTTACCTCTGCAAAAGATGTGAGAGAATATAGTATTGAAAAACAAGTAATTATAGATATCTTCAAAGTATTCATTTCTATTTGTTTTATAATTTCACTTAGGCGTAGTTATCTCTTTTTGTTTGCAAATATATAAAATAGTTTCTATATACGGTATTTTAAGCATATAATATTTTACTAACCCAAGTTTAATACCCACTTTCGTCTAAATCTAACTATCACCGTACTTTCCTCGTTCTTCTTATGGACTCTGTGCCTTACAATTTTTATTCTTCTTGAATGGTGAGTGTTTTAGGTTCAACTTATCTACAAATTTTATTCTTCTTGAATGGTGAGTGTTTTAAGTTCAACTCATCGTAAATCTGCTTGGGTTTCTTCTCATTTTTTATGTAGCTTATCTGGTAGAACTATCCCGAAAATTTATGAAAAATAATTTTGCCTGTTAAACTTGGGTTAACTGCGAATTACGCGAATGACACGAATTATTTAGCAATAAGTTTAGCGTAATTAGTGAAATTCGTAGTTCTAATCAAAAAGTTGACTGCGAATTACGCGAATGGCACGAATTATTTAGCAATAAGTTTAGCGTAATTAGTGAAATTCGTAGTTGGTATTACTATGCAATAATGAAAAAAAAACCGCTATTAGACTCTGAAAAATCATTACATATCCTTGCTCATTCCCCTTTCAAAGTTACGAGAAAAGCCACTAAAAAAGTTACTCTGCAACTGACAGAGAATCAATAGGTTACAAAATCGCAAACTAAAAGGTGCTTAGTTAGATTTCAAAAGGGCGTTAGTAAGGGTCTTAAAGAGCATCTTTTGCAAGCTAAAAGGGCGTTAATTCGAACGCTATTTGTGCCCTCCTGCATGATAGTGAACAAGTGGACAAGTTAGACGAGTAAACAAGTTGCTTGTTAACTCCTCTACTCTTCAACTTACTATGTTACTTTGTCTTTGAAACAAGCAACTTGTCTACTCGTCTACTCGTTCACTTGTCCACTTACCTTGTTACTCTGTCTTTCTTCACAAGCAACTCGTTTACTTGTCTAACTTGTTCACTCGTCTACTCATCAACTTGCCTCACACGCAGAGAATAGGAAGCATATTCTCCGCAAGTTTGCGGAGAATAATCGTTTTTTTCTCCGCAAAGACTTGGCATTATAGCAAAAAAGTTGTAAGTTTGTTGCATTAAAACAGAGGTCTATGAAGCATCAATATATATGGCAGAATGCTGATTTGCGTAAGATGACATGGCAAGACAACGCCCTTAGTTCACTTATCTCCGATGTTAGTCTTCGGCGTGGAAACTTACTCGGTAGACTTTCTATGTTTGGATTTAAAGAGCAGGGAGAGTCTATGCTGGACTCGCTAACGGAAGAGATTATTCATTCATCTGAGATAGAAGGAGAAAGGCTTAATAGAGATAGTGTGCGTTCGTCTGTCGCTCGACAGTTAGGACTCGCACATGATGGTTTGCCCAAAACTGACCATTATATCGAGGGTGTCGTACAAGTGATGCTCGATGCTACCCAGCATTTCCAAGAGTCACTTACCAAAGAGAGACTCTTTGGCTGGCATTCTGCCCTATTCCCAACAGGATATAGTGGAATGTATAAGATTACCGTGGGCGATTGGCGAAAAGGTAAAGAGGCGATGCAGGTAGTGTCGGGAGCTATGGGGCGACAGAAAGTGCATTATGAAGCGCCACTAAGTAGTGATGTGCCACAGCTGATGAGACAGCTATTGGCATGGATTGACGACACAACACTTGGCATTGATCCATTAATAAAAGCGGCAGTAGCCCACCTCTGGTTTGTCACGATTCACCCTTTCGACGATGGTAACGGACGACTCTGCCGTACGGTAACTGAGATGTTACTATCAAGGGCTGACAATACCTCACAAAGATATTACAGCCTTTCGTCTGAGATTCTCAATCATCGAAAAGACTACTATACACAATTAGAGAAGGCACAACACGGCGGATTAGACATCACAGAATGGATTGTATGGTTCCTTGAAACACTCCGTAAGGCTTTAGATACTGCACTTGAAAAGACGGAAGGCATCATCAGAAAGGTGCGCTTTTGGGATGAACATAAGGACCTTCAACTAAACGACCGACAAAGAAAGGTGCTCAACATGCTCCTCGATGGTTTTGAAGGGAAACTGACTTCCTCTAAGTGGTACAAGATAAATCACTGTTCGCAAGATACCGCAACTCGTGACCTCAACGACCTTGTCAAAAAGAATATATTGAAGAAAAGTAGTGAGGGAGGACGTAGCACAGCCTATGAAATGCTGATATAAGACAGAAAAGAAAAAAGAAGAAGAACAACAACGACAAGCAGCCCCTCCCCCTTGCCCCTCCCCCAAGGGGAGGGGAGTAGAATGCGAGATACCCCTATGAATATGAAGTGGACGAGTGAACGATGAAATGGATTTAAAGGACTTAAGACAACTTATACTTTAATTCTTGTGTTCGTTATAGTTTTGTCAAAAGCAGTAAACTTCATAATTAATCCCTCCTTTTGTAAGGTTCCTATTATTTTGCTTGTTGGAGAATTAATAGTTGATGATGTCAATGCTTTTATAATAGTAAAGGTCTTCTTATCTGATTCTTTATTTACTATGATCATTCCCCCTGGCAAAGTATTTGTTTTTACAAGAAACATGCGATTTTTGCTACGCACATTGATTATATGGAAGCCATCCTCGGTTTCTTCTATCATGTATTTACCTGAACAGAAGGGCTTGCTCAATATAGAAAACTGATGCTTAGTAATGAGCTCATTCTCTTCTGATTGGAATGACTCTATTGATTTACATGAATCTGTGGTTGATGAAGAGTTTATGGGTATGGGGATATCTTGAATAAGAATCATATCCTCATTCCCTTCGCTCATATCTACTTCAACATAATCATGTATACTTTGTGTTTTCCTTAAAGTACTCCTTTGAACATTGATATTTTTTTCTTCTCCGTAAAAGTATGATTCCCAATCTCGGTCTTCATCAGGTAGTCCAAATTGAGAGTACATACCGACATTGTCCAATATGATACATTGTTTGTTTCCATTCTTACGCAAACCTCTTCCAACCTGTTGTATATACTTAACTAAAGACTTTGTTGGTCTTGCCAATTGTATGAACTCTATGTCTGGACAATCAAAACCTTCCGAAAATATGTCTACGTTAACAATGATATCAATGTCACCATTCTTAAAAGCTTGGATTATATTATAACGGTGTTGTGGTGGAGTTTTACTATCTATTTTTTCGATTTTTACACTGTGGCTTCTGTATTGCTCACAAATATGTTCGCTATGTGAGCGGGAGATACTATAGATTATACCTTTTTTACCAAATGCGATTTTTGAATAGCTATCATACAGTTGGGCACGAATCTTAGAAGTATCTATAACATCTATAAGTGCTTTTGTCTTATAGTCTCCATCAATATCAAACTCTCTAATGGTATTAATTGATTCAATAACTTTAGAATTTATAGGGATAGAGTAGTACTGATATGATGCAAGCCATCCTTTTTTTATAAAATCCTTGATAGGCATAGAAGGGATATATGCATCAAATAGACTTGAGAAACCGCAGTTGTTCATTCTCCATGGAGAAGCCGTTACACCGAGTTTCTTTGCGTTGGGACAGAAGTGCCAAAGTTTCTTATATGAGTGTGCAATGGCGTGGTGTGCCTCATCAATGATTATAAAATTAAAGCTTAAATCATTAATAAGACTCCTGTTAGAAGCGTGTGTTATTGTTTGTATGGATGCAACCTGTATAGGTTTTGTCGGGTCACGCATCTCTTTCATAGTTCCGGCTAATACGCCATGGTCGATTCTGTATTTTGATAGACTATTAGAGCATTGTTCTATAAGTTCGCTCCTATGAGCTATTATGAGTATACGGAAAAAGATATTATGACGAAGTCCCCATACATTGATGTCTCGAATGATGGACGTAAATAAGCGAGTTTTACCTGTACCAGTAGGCATCTGGTACAAAATGTTGTTAGCAATATTCCATCGGCTAAAGATTTCTTCTTTAGCTTTTAGCTGGTAATCACGTAATGTGATGTCTTGCTGATAAAACTCCTTATAATCCATGTTATACCTCGTCTGCAGGGGCAAGTGATTGCAAAATAATATTCATCTCATTAACCTCAGCTCGGGTTAGAGCACGCCCTTTAGTTGTAGTCCAAGACTTACTAAAAGAAATAAGGTCGTTTAACCATTTTATCTTATCTGACTTTGTCCTAAAAGAGTCTGTTACTTTAATGGAGAACTCCTGTTCAAATGTCTTAAAACTCTCATCATTCTCTTTTTGGGTATGCCATTTATTATCTATGATTTCCTTGAGATCTTGCATGTTCAAATACTCAGTCCATTCTTGATCTTCGTCTTCACTATCATCCATTCGCATAAGACATCTTCCTTTTATGGATTTTATCTGATTTTCCCATGTACTTCCATATAAATCTTCCAATTTCAACAATACTTTATTTTTTATCTGTTTTTCTATAGCTTTGCCATATGATTTACCTTGCTCTTGAAGGTCTTTGTCCTGCGTTTCAATCCATTCTGTCAAACCTTCAGGATTATAAGAGGATATCTTTTGGCGAATTGCATTTTGATATTTTCTGAGCCAGAAAGTGTCTGCTCCTGCTCCCTTTATGAGTAGAATCTGGCTCTTGTCATCCGCTGGTATATTGCATATATAGTCTATTAAGGCATCAAAATAGGGAGCCATCTTCTCTTTTTGCTCCTTCGTGCCTGAATCTTGGGCAAGAGCATGTTGATGAATGAGGTGTTCATTAAATGAAGATATAAGGGATATAAACGCATACGTACCGCGGTTACATTCTATAAACTGCTCATACTCTTCAGAATGCTCTTCATTCATTTTATAGTAGACATAGGCATAGCACTCCTTAATGAGATTTGATATGCATTTTTGAGAATCTTTCATAGCTTTATTATGCTCTATGCACTTTGTGTTATAGAGACAAACATCGGTATGTTTGGTAAACTCTTTTGATGTTGCTTTGGGAAGTAGAGATGATTGTGATAATGCAGTGTCAAAGGGCTTGAAAGTAAGCTTAGCAGTATCCTCACCAATAGAAATTTTTCTTGTTAAAACACTATTATTTCCTGTAGCTAATTGTTTGATAATAGATGAACGTAAGGCTTTGAGTCTGGAGTCAAGACGTGGAGATTCCCAGTTTAAGTCCTCATTTAAGTCAAGGCGTAAGCCTGGGCTTACAGCTTTCTGGTGCTCATTAATATCCATAAAAATTTTCAACTGATCATCAGATGGTAAGCCATTAAAAGCTACTACGGGTATTGTATTTGTGTCCTTATACTTTGAGCCTGCATACCCATAAACGCGATGCTGTCCGTCTATAATATATGCAATACAATATGCATTTGGAATAGTAAGGTATCCCAATTTTGTTTTTGTGTTATCACTTCCTCCGGCAGCTTGTTCAAACTGTACTCTGTTCTTCTTATTTGAATTGTCGAAATTAACGATAACTGTGTTTGGGAAATATCCTCCTTTATCTATAAACTCACCAATTCCTTTGAGTCTTGAAGGAACGAGTAGTCGTTGATACGTAGGCATTGAGATCTGAGTGTTTACTTTTGTTCGATGTAGTACGAATCCAATTTTGAGCAATTTAGCAGGCTCTATAGATAGCATGTAGTATTCGTGTCCTCCCATACTACCTCGAAGTGCAGGGATGCGAATTTTCTCATTGTTTATTCTTTCATGCTGAAACATGAGTCCATAGAACTGATATATTACAGTGGATTTGTAAGACTTGATCAAACTGTTCACATAGTCATATGTGTTATCTGTAAACTGAAATATCTTATTATCAATCAAGCGTCTTTCATCGTAGCAATCTTTAGGATATGTATAGTTTCTTGTAGCGAAGATAAACTTCACCTTTTTCTCTTGCCCATAGATTTCTTTTAAAACACGCATTACTCCTTCTTTGTAAAGGCATATTTCTCCTATTTCCTTTTTGAAAGAAGCTTGTTTTATGTTTTCAGTAGCTTTGCATTCTACAACGAAAATGGCTTCTTCACCAACTGCTACGACATCAATTTGATGTCTTTCTTCTGAATTTTTACCCCATGGAATGACCAAATTTTCGTCATAATTCAGAATTCGGAAGCCGAGGTTATAGAACATACACCAGATATCATCTTCAAAACAGATGTCTATAGGTTTAAGTTTTTGAATCTTTGCTTTGTGTTTAGAAGTAGAAACCTCTTCCCAACCTTCACTAAGATAGCCTTCTAATTCATTCAAAGAAATACTTCTTGTTTCATAAGGAGTTTTCTTTGCCTTGAACTTCTTTGTAAGAACAGAGGGATCATCTGTCATGTGTTCTTTTATACTCTGGATTTGAGTTGGTGTTAATAGTGCCATATTTATATACTTATTTATTGTCCGTTGTTATAGTTCTTTATAAGTAACTCTATTTCTTTTTTTCTTTTGCCTACATGAGCATTTATGTATCTGTGAGCTTCTATATGAGTTATATGATATCCCTGATAGAGCTTTGTAAAATAAGATTCTCCATGACTATCCATAGAGTTTGAGTTACTCTGCATTATTTTACATCCTCTATCTGTCATTATATCACAGAATTCTTTTAATCTTTCCTGCTCTTTGTCATCAAATATGTTATGAGAATACTCTTTAAAGTAAGCTGTTCCCGATAGTGGGCGATACGGTGGATCTATATAAATGTAATTATAGTTTTGTCCCAAGTGTTTCATAATGTTACTATAGTCCCCAGTATAGATTTCAACCTTTTTAAGCAGTTTATGGTCAGCCAATATAAGCTTCTCATCACATATTGTAGGATTCTTGTATTTACCAAATGGAACGTTAAACTTTCCACTGGTATTAACTCTATATAAACCATTAAAGCAGGTCTTATTTAGGAATATAAAAAATGCAGCTTTTTCTTTATCTATTATTTCCTTGTTATTGTAATCATCACGTACCTTATAATAATAGCGTGACTTCTCATCCATATTTGGTAACTGCAAATATTCTTTTTCTATCAGCTTCAGTTGTTTAATAAGAGTTTGAGGATTGTTCTTTATGAGTTTGTAGCAGAAAATCAAATCTTTGTTTACATCGTTGATAACAACTCTGTGTATATTAGTAAAATGCGTAAGCATATAAAATAACATTGCACCGCCACCAACAAAAGGCTCAATATATGTAATACTATCTTGCTTACAGAAGTCATCAGGTAAATGAGTCGAAAGGAGTTTCACAAGTGAACCTTTCCCTCCAGCCCATTTTACAAATGGTTTTGCAACTTTTATTGTTTGCGGCTCATCTTTTATTGCCATAATTCTTTAGAATTAGTGTTGAAGAAATTTGGTTTAATCATCACTTTTCAGGTCATAGTGATTTTTATCAACTTCAAGGCTTCTGTTCTTTTTGAAACTTTCCTATTGGCAGCTGACTTATATTTGTAGATCATTTCTTTACCGTAGTAGGTGATAATTCAAGTTGATCCAATAGATCTTTAGTTATTCTTTTCCATCGAAAAGAACTCCTTATTATATATGATTTCCCATTGTCTTTATGTTTCACATCATAATAAGTTTTACAAAGGTATTAAATAATATAGGAAATCCATAACATTAAGAACTTTTCTGAAAAAAATCAGTGTTTTATTAGTATTTTCTCCATTTTATGATTTATAAGTGTAATTTGTATTGTGTTATTTTCGTATGTTTTTATTTGCCCTTTCTATGAAGAACGTATCACTTTATAGGATTTAGAACCATGAAAGCATATTATCAAGAAGCGAAAGGAGAAATGTTGTTTGTGGATACGAAAGATTGAACTATCTGATTAAATCCGAAACGGTTATTAGGACCTAAACGTATTTTGTTTTAGTATCGAGCAGATTGCTTGTCTTCTGTGCGCAGATGTAGCCGATTATGTAATGTTATAAAGACAGACAAGGTGGTGGTAGGAAAACAAAAGATGGTAGGAAACAATACAATAGTAAGGATTATGAGTATTATGGACTAATGACTGCTTGCCTTTAAACGCACTTTTCTATACTTAAATAACGTTCGATTCGTAAGTCCAAAAACTGCTTTGAGGCTTTGAAAATCCATTACATATTTCGGTTTAATCCCTTTCAAAATTACGAAAAAAGCCACCTAAAAAGCGTCTCAGCAACTATCAGTAAATCAGTCTGTTATAAAACGGCAAAGTGAAAGGTGCCTAATTGGACAGCAAAAGGGCGTTAGTAAGACCTCAAAAGGGCGTCTTTTGCAAGCTAAAAGGACGTTAATTCGAACGCTATTAACGCCCTCCTGATTTTCAGTCTGTGAATTATCTTTACGAAAGTTGACGAGTTGACAAGTTAGACAAGTGAACGAGTAGACAAGTTGCTTGTGAAGGAGACAGAGTAACATGGTTAACAAGTAGATAGGTTAACAAGCAACTTGTCAACTCGTCAACTTGTCAACTCGTCCACTTCAAAGTGAGACAAAGTAACATAAGAACAAGTTTTCCTTTATAGCAAGCCACTCGTCCACTTGTTACTCGAAAGAACTTTGTTCTCTTGTTACTTTGTCTTCCATTATCCTGTCTACAATCAACTTGTTTACTTGTCTACCTGTCTACTTGTTTACTTGTCTACTTGTCTAACTTGTCAACTCGTCCACTTGCAACAAAAAACCGTGCCAAGGTCGGCAAAGACCTTGGCACGGTATGTGACTAACGCTGTGGAATTATTATTGCGTCGATTTAGTAGTTTGACTCCTCAACCTGGAAGAAACTCTGTGGGTGGTTACATACAGGGCAAACAGCTGGAGCCTTCTTGCCGATAACGATGTGACCACAGTTGCGGCACTGCCAGATGCAGTCGCCATCACGAGAGAATACTACGCTATCCTCGATGTTCTTCAAGAGCTTGCGGTAACGCTCCTCGTGGTGCTTCTCAACCGCACCAACGCCGCGGAACTTAACAGCCAACTCTGGGAAGCCTTCTTCCATAGCATCCTTTGCCATCTGCTCGTACATATCAGTCCACTCGTAGTTCTCACCAGCTGCTGCGTCAGCGAGGTTTACGGTTGTTGTAGGGATATCACCACCGTGGAGGAACTTGAACCAAATCTTAGCATGCTCCTTCTCGTTGCGTGCTGTCTCCTCGAAGAAACCTGCAATCTGCTCATAGCCGTCCTTCTTAGCCTTTGAAGCATAGTAGAGATACTTAGTGTGTGCCTGGCTCTCACCTGCGAAAGCGTTCTTAAGGTTCTGCTCAGTCTTAGTACCCTTCAAAGCCTCTGGGTTGAACTCCTTGAACTTCGCAGCCTTAGCGTGACATACTGGGCACTCTGCTGGAGCCTCTGTTCCCTCGTGGATGTAACCACAAACGGTGCAAATAAATTTCTTTTTCATAATGTTCTTGTATTTGTATAATGTTCTTGTATTATAATAATGATATGCGTACGAATTACGAATACTATCGCTTTTATACCCACTGACAGTCAGTTGGATATCTATTGTGTTCTTGCTCTGTAATTATTACAATCTTTCTGGGTGCAAAGGTATTAATTATTTCCGAATCTGTCAACTTTAATCGCTCTTTTTTTATACCAAACGACCTATTTAGACAACGAATAATTAATGAATGAATAGTACTAACAGGGCGCATAAAAGACTAAAAACCTCTGTGTTTCAAGTTCCAAATAGGATGTTTCAAACCCCAAGTTCCAATCATAAAGTTAACTACGAATTATGCGAATGCCACGAATCATTATACTTTGAACTTTGAGGTTTGAACTTTGAACTTTATGATATGTACCTTTAATGACTACTAATTACGCGAATGCCACGAATTATTATACTTTGAACTTTGAGGTTTGAACTTTAAACTTTATGATATGTACCTTTAATGACTACTAATTACGCGAATGACACGAATTAT
>NZ_JACD01000010.1:0-679 GCF_000517825.1 Prevotella sp. ICM33 | reverse complement strand
ACGATTTGCAATATGGATATTGATTCTTTCCTTTGTGGTTATTTGTGTATGCTATTTTTCATGGGCTGCACTATTACGACCTGTGCCAGGGAATCAGCCGGAGCTATCTACCAAGGAGAAAGAGTACTTCAATGAAATGGAAGGAAAAGAGGGGTGGGATTACGTGCAAAGAAGCATATATAATATAGAGGTAAACGGAGATCCCTCAAATCAGCATTTAATTAATCTGAATAAAAATTATGCCTATATGTTTCATACAAAAATAGAAGACTCCGCAACTTTCTACTCTTTACCTATTAAGATTGAGGACACAATTGCCTTGCATTTATATAATCACATTATCCACAAAAGTCCTCGATTAAAGAGAATTGTAATTGATTTCTCTTATGTAGAACGGTTAGGAGATGGTGCAAGTATAGGACACTCACGAACAGAAGAGTATGCAGTCCATGGTAAAAGGCTTGTTAAATTAAAGCATGATACAGAGTAATATCTTCAGTTAAAAAAATATATGTTCCGAGAATTCTGTGCTGAAAAGTCTGTTTTATCTGGTAGAACATTGTAGTTAATAAGAAGGTGGGCATACATTAAATATGAGAAAGAAAAGAAAAACAAGGGAGAGATTTATCCTTCAGATTGTAATGTGGACCTGTATTCTCATCTCTGTGGGCACTTGCAC
>NZ_JACD01000009.1:0-56028 GCF_000517825.1 Prevotella sp. ICM33 | reverse complement strand
ACTCGTTATTCCAAAGAGTTCGGAGCTTTTTTAAAAGAAACGTATGGAGACATCCCCAGTGACCTGCCGTACGCTTGAGGAATTTTATCATATCGATGGACATCAGTTTGAGAAACAATATAAGGAGGTGCTTAGCGGCTATAGGGATTGGGATCAGCTATATCACGCTGAGGACTGGCTTCTGTTTCCTGATAATATTGGTTCACATCTTGCTATAGATGAGACCGCTCTGTCCAACGGAGAACTTTATACGATAGTAACTAATAGGGACAGACATGGCAAGAAGGGCTGCCTTGTAGCAATGGTTGCTGGAACAAAGTCTGAGAAGGTATGTGAGGCACTCGATAGGATAGATGAACAAAAGCGTGAGAAGGTCGAGGAGGTAACACTAGACTTGTCAGACAGTATGCGTAAGATAGTACGCCATAGCTTCCCTAAAGCCAAAAGAGTCATTGATAGGTTTCATGTTCAAAAGCTTGCCTGTGATGCTGTACAGCAGATGAGGATAGACTATCGTTGGAGAGCCATACAGGAGGCAAATGATGAAATGGAGGAAGCTAAACTTATAGGAAAGAAGTATCAACCTCGCACCTTTGAGAATGGAGATACGAAGAAGGAACTGCTAGCCAGGAGTAGATATCTTCTGTTCAAGTCTTCAGAGAAATGGACAGACTCACAGAAACAGAGAGCTAAGATACTCTTCGAACTTTATCCTAAGCTTCAGACGGCCTATGGTCTGTGTCATTCCTTAAGAATGATTTTTGCCAAGAATACCATCAAAAATGCAGCAAGGTTATCAATGGCTAAATGGTACAATAAGGTGGAAGAGGCAGGGTTTGATTCTTTCAATGTTATTGCAGCTACATTCTATGAGCATTATGATGATATCCTTAATTTTTACAACAATAGAGCATCAAATGCAGCAGCAGAATCTTTCAACTCAAAAATAAAATTATTCAGAACGAATCTGAGAGGAGTCAGAGACAAAAGTTTCTTTTTGTTTAGAATTAAAAACCTATATGCATAATCCCCACCTTTTTCCTACTGAGCCCTAATTGGATTAATAAGGCTTATAGGGCTGATACGGATAATAGCGCTCAAAAGCTAATAAGGCTAATATGGTTAATGCTTTTTTATTAAGGCTAATGAACTTGATCTGACTATTTACTTATTAGTTGAGATTAATGGGTTAGATAGGCGTAATTTTGTTATTAGCAGATTATATGCTTGTTTGAATCTTTTAAGTCGTTTAAATCGAAAGGAAAGGGCTTTTGGGGTAATGGTTTGATGGCTTATTCTATTGGAATGCAAATGTGAGCATTTGAATAGAGTATTATTAGGAGGGAAAAGAGCACATTAAGTAAGCTGTAATGGCAATACTTAATGTGCTCTTATATTTTGTTTATAGTGTATTAATCAAGTGAGAATTATTTGGTCTGTTTTTACTTTTTATTACACTTCATCTAATTTAGTTGTCAACTGATGTACCCTTATGTTTTAAATCAATTATATACAAAAGAGCAGCATACCATTTAGTATGCTGCTCTTTTGTATTATAGTATTATTTATTGAATAAATAAGATTGATATTATTGTGCTGCTACCGGACGGACACAGCCACCAGCTGCACGTGTAATTTCCATCAGCGGTCTTACATCATTTTCCTCAATTGTAAAACATCTTCCAGTTCTAATACCATCAGCGATACCATTCCAATAAATACCTTTACCACCGACTCCGAACAACTCACCATCGTTATATCTGCGTGAACCGATAGCTGGGAAGTAGACTGTAGATGGTGACGATGCATCTTTGGTATAGAAGTGATATCCCTGATCCCAGTTGCCAAGTGCATTTATTTTCCCAGGCTGAAAGACTACATTTTCACCAGTTGTTGTTACACCTGTAAAAGCGTTATATGGAGGCATGTGGAAACCAACAGGACATGGGTCGTAAATTGTTTTTACGAGAGCATTTGTTGGATCTTTTACCACTGTAGTTTCCATTGACCATAAGTTATATTGATTATAATTATTAGCCCAAGAAACATCACCAGTATAGAATTTCTCTGGATTCTGGATAGAATTTTTAATAGACATGTCGTCACCTGCATTTTTAACAATAGTGCCACCATAGAGTTTATCTACATCTACGCCAGGGAAAGCATCCTTACGCCCGAACTGATAGAATGTTGTAGAATAGATTCTTTCTGCGTATGGAGTTTGTGTGATAGTAATGTATGCAGTTTTCTTCTCACCATTTCCTAATTCCTGTTCAATCTTCATACGTGCAGCGCGTGCTGACTCATAAGATGTAGCTTGCCATTTATATAATGTATAGCCAAGGATGTTTTTTGTAAACTTAAACTTGTTACCATCATGGTTGGTACTTTCAATTGTACTCAACGCATCGCTATGGTCGAACCAAAGGTGCCAGCTCCACATAATAGTACCATCTGCACTCTTAACAGCGATAACAGCATTACCATTCTTAATATTTGCTGCAGACACATGGAAGTTAACAAATGACTTGTCGCCATTGTTTGTAACACTCAAACCGTCAACAAGTGCCTGCTGGTCCATCCATACGATAGATGCTTGTGTTGCAGGATTACTTGCATTTTGTACATTAATGTAAGGAGTGGTGATGTCATTTCCTAAATGATCTTTGAAATTACTCAAAATATCAGTACCTGTGTGAGCAGTCTTATATGAACTTTCATTTGTAGTTCCACCCTTAACAGCATTACCATATACCAATGGGATACGATAGTAGCCAGGAGCAGAAATCAAGTAGCTGTTAGCTGTGTTCTGGATAGCGTCACCGCCATTAGTATTTGACAAGTTGTAGTAGTTGCCTGCTGCACCTTTCTCTGTTGCAGTCTGCAATACCTTATTATACTCTGTGAGGCGATCTTTCAAGTCTGCCTTTGTTATAGTTGCTCTACCAGACTCAGCATTTGCACCACCTTCGCCATTTTCCTTAGACATGGCTGTCAACCAAGTAGGCTTATTTGTGCCCAAGTTAGTCCAACTGTCAGTTGCACGGTCATACTCCTCAAAGCCAACTGCCTTCCATTTAACAGGCTGCTTTGTTCCATCAGGAGCATTTCTGTAACTTGTTACAAGATAGTCATTAGACTTGTCTTGATTGTATGCTACGTTTGCTGGGTTTGTTGTTTCAAGTGTATATTCCCATGTTGAGTTCTTCTCGCTAAGCTTATAAGTCTTGGTAGTACCAGCTAACCATGAGCCCTTTAGTGTACTTTCAATTTTAGAACCATCAGTAAACTCAACATATACAGTAATATTCTTACCTGTAAGCTCTTGAGGAATCATATAGAAGGTATAGTTGTCACCATCATTACCAGTAAGCACTGCGTTAGGGTTCTGATTAGTGCTAACAGCAAGCCCTTCAAGCTTAAAGGTTTTAGCGTCACTCAAATTCTCCCATTTAGCACCAGTACCATCAAACTTGTCAGAAAGTGTATATTTACCTTTGCTCAAAGCATTGCGGATCTCAACCTTACTGATAGTTTTGTTGATAGAAAGGTTTTGACCAACAGCAAATTTGATAGCAGTCAGTGCGTGACGGAAGTCTAAGTCAGTTCTTGGAGCAGTACCTTGAACAGAATAGTGTACATGACCAGAGCAAGCAGTCATCAAGTCCTTCTGGTTAGTTACATCTGTTTCATCCTCAAACTCAATATAAGGGCTACCCTCATAAGTTTCTGGAGAAAGCTTAATCTTAGTATACTCATTCTTAACCTGTGGGAATACAGCATAAAAACGAGCGTGAGGAATTGCCCAACTCCACTTTCTTGGAGTAACAAGCTTACCATTACTCAAAGTTGGCTCATTGTAGAACCACTCAGGCTTAGTAGTGATATTAGCTTCTGTTGTACCACGATGACCAGAAGCAGAGAAGTTCTCTGTAATGTTTTTAATAACATTAGCACGTGTCTGAGCATCTGCCTGAACAGGATTGACACCCTCTACAGTTGTCTCAATGATGCAGAGCTTTTCAGCGTCAGCACCCTTAACATCCAATTTCTGTGGTGCAAGATCTTCTGATGAAAGATAAGGATTAATTGCTCCACGAGTTAAAGTTCTACCGCTTACAGCAATAGCACGTGTTTGAACATCGTTCACACCAAATGAAACTAATGCATCATTATCTCCGTTATTCTCATTCAAGTTGTCATTATCGACACAAGAAAACATTGTCAAAGTAGCTACACCAGCCAACAACAATGTTGATAATTTATTTTTCATACTTCGTTTAATTTGAAATATTTTAGGTTTAACTTTAGTGAGATGACTATCCTTCAAGGTCAGTATCTTCGTCATCTACAGTTTGCTCTATCACTCTTATGCTGCCTCCTGCATCACCTCCAGGGCGTACATTAGGGCTAACAGCCATGATGAAACTCTTTTCAGCCAATTCAAAAATCTTGGCACAAGGCTTGATATAAACCTCTTTTACAAGTTGTCGTTTTGTTTCCATTTGTAGAATGTAATATTTAATTATATCGTTTACTTGAATATACAGTTTGTAGAATCTGTGGTTATTAAAGATTGTAGAAAGAATATTTCATCTGATTATCCTGTCAGATAGAAAAATCGTTCTGATTTTATATTACTATGTATAGCAACCTTTTCTTAAAAAGCAGTGCAAAGATATAAATCTTTTGCGAATTATTAATGTTTTTTAAAATAAAAGTGTGTAATGATTTGACGTTTAATATAATTTTATAGATAAAACAGTTAATTGTTTGTATGTAAAGAGTAGAGTTTGTAAAGATTGAGTGAAAATAATTAAATTCACGGTTTTTGCATCTATTCTTTCTCTAATAAGGAAAAAACTATTAACTTTGTCAATTACATCAACTTATCATGGTATATTTCATCAAGCGATTTATAGTTTGGCTAAGACGTGTGCGCTACTCCAGAGGATTCGGCGTACAGTCGCCTTGGGCATATCGTTTTATTCGTTATGTGGTGAATGAACATTATCCTTATTATAAGTATGAACACCTTGCTGAGCAGGTTTATGGGATTGATAAGACAACTCGTAAACTATGCAAGTTTTACTTCCGTTTAGCGAATTATCAGCAAGGTCACACATTTGTAGATTGTTATCCAACCTCTTCTTGCTACAAGATTTATGTAGATGCAGGTTGCCAAAAGGTTAACTATCATAGGATAACAGAAGCGACATCAGAAGAAGAACTGATACGTTTATTCTCAAACATTGGTGAGTATAGTATGCTGCGTGTACCTCTTGTTGCAAACTATCGTACCGTTGTTGATAAAGCATTGGACCATTTACCTTCATCAAGTGTGTTGATTATAGAGAATATCAAGCGTGACAAAGAAACTCATAAATACTGGTCAGAGCTTATATCAGATTCGCGCACAGGTGTTAGCTTTGATTTATATTATTGTGGGGTCATATTCTTGAATAAAGATATGGTAAAGCAATCATATATAGTAAATTTTTGAAAATACAAGGTTAAACTTTAGAAATGTAATACTATTATGAAGATATATACGAAGACAGGTGACAAGGGTATGACCTCCTTATGTGATGGTAGTCGCTTATCGAAAGATGATATGCGTATAGAAGCATATGGAACATTAGACGAATTAAATGCAAATATAGGTTTACTTATCTCGTTACTGCAAGCAGATACCTTAAAAGAAGGAGATACTTTTGTCAGCTTAATTGATTTTTTGGTGGAAATTCAAGAAGAACTCTTTGTAATCGGTGGGCAACTCGCCTGTGCAGAGATAAAGGAAGACGACCGTTTTTGCACACAAAAACTTATTAAGGAGATAGAAACAAATATTGATAAACTCTCATCCCAACTCCCTGTACAGCATCATTTTGTTCTACCAGGAGGAACTCTATTAGCTGCTCAAAGTCATGTTTGTCGTACAATCTGTCGCCGTGCAGAACGTCGAATTGTAACACTATCCCATATCGCAACAGTTTCGCCAGAAATCTTTGAGTTTGTCAACAGATTATCAGATTATTTCTTCATTTTGTCACGTTATTTGAATAATGATAGTAGTTTAAGTGAAAAAATATGGAAAAATACTTGCAGATAAGAAAATAAATGTTACTTTTGCACGCACTAAGAATCATGTAAAAAAATAAGAATATGTATTGGACACTTGAATTGGCCTCTAAGCTGGAAGATGCTCCATGGCCTGCAACAAAAGATGAGCTGATTGACTATGCAATGCGATCAGGTGCACCACTTGAGGTTCTTGAGAATCTTCAAGAAATTGAAGACGAAGGAGATGTCTATGATAGTATCGAGGATATTTGGCCTGACTATCCTTCAAAGGACGATTTCTTGTGGAATGAAGACGAATATTAAAGAATAGAAAAGAGGTTGTAACGTAGCGTTACAACCTCTTTTTTATTGTTGTTAGTGGGAAGCAAAAACCCAAGTAATAGCTCATACTAATATGTATATGAGTCTTTTATTGTATATATAGTATTTGTTATTGGCTTAACTTTTTATGCGCACAGACTCAGATAGAGATAAAACGATCGCTTTTGCTATTTGAAATTATATGACAAAACGATCATCTTTGTTGGTCGTTTTTTATCGAGACACTAAGGTTTTTGCCTTTCTTGCAACTCTTTTATAATTAGTAATTTATAAATTTGGATTGCAAGAGGTGCTTAATTGGACTTCAAAAGGGCGTTAGTTAGGTCTCAAAAGGGCATCTTTTGCAAGCTAATTGGGCGTCTTTTCAAAGCTAAAAGCGCATCATTAAAAATCTGACACGAGAAATTTATTTACAATCATCACTTATGTATACATTCTTTCTTTTGGCAAGGAAGATGTAGAAGGGTAGAGGTGTGGTAGACCTTTTTTATCAGAGGTTTTCCTTTCTATATCCATATGCTCTTTAATATTTATACGTATAGAAAGCAATAATTCAACCAGACATACGTTATAGAAACGTGTTTAAACGTTTAATACTCATATTCCCACTTGCTTGCCTGATAGGAAACCCTGTCAAGGCACAGTACGATCCGTCTTATAGTCACTATTGGGCGATGGAGCCATCGTTTAATCCAGCTACAGTCGGAAAGGACAACAAACTGAATGTTGTGGGTGCATACGCCCTCGACTTTGCGGGTTATGAGCACAATCCAAACACTTTCTATGTCGGAGCAGACATGCCTATCTATTTCATGAAGCAATATCATGGAGTGGGTATTTCTATTTTGAATGATAAGTTAGGAGCCTTTGTTCATCAGCGTGTAGCGGGGCAATACGCTTTTCGTAAGGACCTTTGGGGTGGAATGCTATCTGCAGGTGTTCAGGTGGGTATGCTTTTTGAAAAATTAGATGGCTCTAAGTTAGACCCAGAAGAGTCAAGCGATCCAGCTTTAGCACAAGGAGAAGTCAACGGACATGGACTCGATTTGGGTGTTGGAGTTTATTATACACATAAGAACTGGTATGTTGGTGCATCTGTTCAGCATCTCAATGCGCCCTTAGTAGATTTGGGTGAGACCAATGAATTACAGATAAATCGTACATATTATTTAACGGGTGGATACAATATTAAATTACGAAATCCGTTTCTTACTATACCGACTTCTGTCTTGGGACGGTATGACGGCGTGAACTATCGGGCTGATATCACCGCTCGATTAGTCTACACGCACGAAAAGAAAGTACTTTACGGAGGAGTCTCTTATAGTCCAACAAACTCAGTGACAGCCATGATAGGTGGAACATTCCACGGAATTAACTTGGGTTATAGCTATGAGATGTACACGGGTACAGCAGCTTTCAAGAATGGTAGTCATGGGCTGTTTGTCAGCTATCAAACCGATATAAACCTGCAGAAGAAAGGTAGGAACAAACATAAAAGCGTAAGATTTCTATAGAAAGATATAATGAAAATGAAGAAAAGTATAGTTGCCATTTGTCTTGGTGCACTCGTCTTGGGAACATTGACAGGCTGTTTTGCTGGTAAGTCAACCGCATCGTCAGGTCGTGGCGGTGAGGTCACTGGCGTTGGTGGAGGTCGTGCCTTCCGCGAACCAGCACCTTACGGCATGACACTTGTCAAGCGTGGCTGGTTAAGAATGGGTTTGGAAAAGCAGGACTCCCTATGGGGTAAGAAGACACCTGTAAAGGACATCTCTGTTGATGGATTCTGGATGGATGAAACAGAGGTAACCAATTCCGAGTACAAGCAGTTTGTAGAGTGGGTTCGTGATTCTATTATCCGTACCCGTTTGGCAGACCCTGCATATGGTGGTGATGAAAGCTATATGATTACAGAAGACAAGAATGGCGATCCTGTCACACCGCATTTGGATTGGAACAAGCGACTCCCTCGTAAGCCTAATGAGGATGAGCAGCGTGCTTTCGAAAGCCTTTATGTAACCAATCCAGTAACAGGTGAGAAGAGCATTGATGGCAGACAGTTGAACTATCGTTATGAAATTTACGATTACACATCAGCTGCCCTTCGTCGTAACCGTTTGAATCCACAGGAGCGTAATTTAAATACTGATATCACAGTCGACCCTAATGAGGTTGTGATGATATCAAAGGATACAGCTTATGTCGATGAAAACGGCGTTATTCATAGCGAGACTATCAATCGTCCGTTGACAGGTCCTTGGGACTTCCTCAATACCTATATCGTTAATATCTATCCAGATACAACTTGTTGGGTGAATGACTTCCGCAATTCAGACAACGAGATTTATCTCCGTAATTACTTCAGTAATCCAACTTATAACAACTATCCTGTAGTAGGAGTAACATGGGAGCAGGCTAATGCTTTCTGTGCTTGGCGTACGGAGTATTTGCTTAAAGGCTTGGGAAAAGAGGCGCGCTATGTACAGCGTTATCGCCTTCCTACAGAGGCAGAGTGGGAGTTTGCGGCTCGTGGAAAGAATCAAGATGAGTTCCCTTGGGACAATCAAAACGTTAAGAATGGTAACGGTTGTTTCTATGCCAACTTTAAACCAGACCGTGGAAACTACACCAAAGACGGTAACTTGATCACGAGTAAGGTGGGAATCTATGGTGCAAACTCTAATGGGTTGTTCGATATGGCAGGTAATGTTGCCGAGTGGACAAGTACCATTTATACAGAGGCTGGTGTTGATGCGATGAATGACCTCAATCCACAGTTAGACTATAAAGCAGCCAAAGAAGACCCATATCGCTTGAAGAAGAAGAGTGTTCGTGGTGGTAGCTGGAAGGATCCAGAGAGCTATATCCGCAGTGCTTGGCGTACTTGGGAATATCAGAACCAACCACGTAGCTACATCGGTTTCCGTTGTGTTCGTAGTCTTGCAAGCTCTTCAAGTGAGGCAGCTAAAGAGAATAAGAAAAGCAGTAAGAAAAAGAGAAGATAAATGACACAGTACAGTAAATACAATCTCATATACCATCTGCAGAAGTGGATGGATAGTGTTCCTGGGCAGACGTTCCTAAACTATGGTTATAGTTGGGGTGCATCAGTGGTTATTCTTGGAGCTTTGTTTAAGTTGACCCATTTGCCGGGAGCTAATATTATGCTTTACTTCGGTATGGGTACTGAGGTTATCGTGTTCTTCCTCTCGGCGTTTGACCGTCCATTTGATAAGACGGATGATGGTCGTGAACTTCCAACACATGTTACTGAGGAACTTCTTGATGACAACGAAAATACTGTAGAACGCCCCGCAGCTGCGCCACAGGTACAATATGCTGCTGCAGAGAACATTGCACAGAGTGTTCAAGAGGCAATGCCTTCAGCTAATGATATCGCTGCAGCCGTTGTTAGTCAGCAGAGTAAGGCTATCACAGATGCACAACAGCAGACACCAGAGATGGTAGAAGCACAGACAAACTATGTTGCTGCATTGCAGAATCTGACAGAGATGTTGGGTAAGGTGAACGACCAGAGTCAGCGTTTGACACGTGATAGCGAAGAGATGGAGAACCTTAATCGTACCCTCACAGGTATCGCTAAGGTTTATGAGATGCAACTTAAGAGTGCCAGCCAGCAGATTGGTACAATCGATCAGATTAATGATCAGACCCGTAAGATGGCACAGCAGATAGAGCAACTCAATAGTATCTATGCTCGAATGATTGAGGCAATGACTGTTAATATGCGTGTGGCAGCACCTAATGTTGCCCCTCAGCAGTCTACACCTGAAACCTTGTAATGATGAAATATGGTAGGGAAGGCGTCTGTTTTCAGCTGTCTTCCCACTACAAATAATAGAATTAATGGCTATTAAGAAGAGAAAGATTTCCCCACGCCAGAAGATGATTAACCTTATGTACGTCGTCCTCATGGCAATGTTGGCATTGAATATCTCTACCGAGGTACTCAATGGCTTCTCTGTTGTTGAAGAGAGCCTGAACCGTACGACGGGGAATTCATCCAAGGAAAATGATGCTATCTTTGGCGAACTTGACCAAATGATGCGCAAGAATCCACAGAAGGTTAAGCAGTGGTTTATGATGGCATCTACGGTTAGAGAGATGAGTGATTCCCTCTATAACTATGCACAAGCGCTGAAAGTAGCCATCGTTCGTGAGGCTGATGGTGAGAAAGGTGACCCCTTAAACATCGAAGGAAAGGATAATATTGAGGCTGCCAGTTACATTATGTTGAACCCAGCCAATGGACAAGGGCATAAGCTTTATGAGGCTATCAATAGCTATCGAGCACGTATATTGCAGTTTGTAACAGACCCACGACAGAAGAAGATTATTGCAAGTAACCTTTCTACGGAGGTACCTCACCATTCAATGGGTAAGAACTGGGAAGAGTATATGTTCGAAAATATGCCTGTTGCGGCAGCAGTAACGCTTCTCTCTAAGTTGCAAAGCGATGTTCGCTATGCTGAAGGTGAGGTGTTACACACCTTGGTGGCTAATGTCGGTTTAAAAGACATACGCGTTAACAAGCTTCAGGCTTTCGTTGTGCCAAGTCAGACACGCCTTTATCCAGGTGAATCAATGACTGCACAGATGTTTATGGGGGCTGTAGACTCTACACAACAGCCACAGGTCTTTGTTAATGGACAACTTATTAAGGGCAACCAGATAACTGTGAAAGCAGGTGCACCTGGTAAACATACTTTGAGTGGATACATCCTTATCAAGGACTTAACAGGTAATGTGTTGCGTAGAAACTTCTCACAAGACTATTGGGTGACGGGTGGTCCACAGCCAAAAGAGTATATCAGTCCTCAAGGAATGCAGAAGGTTCCACCTTTCGATGGAATGGCTACTATTGCAGCAGACCTGATGAACGTACTCTATGCAGGCTTTGATAACCCAATCACCATTAGTATTCCTAATACTTCTCAGCATGATGTGCAAGCTACTATGTCAGGTGGATCACTCGTAGCAAGGGGAGGTGGACATTTTATCGCACGTCCTTCAGCAGTTGGTCAGCCTGTAACTATCTCCGTATCCGCTAAGGGTCGTAAGATTGGAGACTACCAGTTCCGTGTGAGAAAATTGCCGGATCCATCGCCATATATCGCTATGGGTGCTGATAGATTTAAGAGTGGAGCCCTCTCAAAGGCAGCACTTATGTCTGCACCAGGCATTCAGGCTGCTATTGATGATGGCTTACTCGATATTCCTTTCAGTGTAACCAGCTTCCGTGTTGTCTTCTTTGATAATATGGGTAACGCTGTACCGCTTGCAAGTAACGGTGCTTCCTTCTCTCCACAGCAGAAAGAACAGTTCCGACAGTTGAGCCGTAACAAGCGATTCTATATCACAAACGTTGTCGTTCATGGACCTGATGGTACCACTCGAACGCTTAATGGAAGAAATATGGAGGTTATTGTGAGGTAGTAGTAGACGAGTTGACAAGTTTCTGGGTTGACAAGTTGATAGATAGTGTTGATACTATATCTACTTGTAAAACACTATGTCACAGCTTCTCTTTTAGTAAAGAACAAACAAAATAATAATGAAAAAGATATTTCTCATAGTCTGCACAGCCTGCTTGGCACTCTCTGTAAGTGCGCAGCCTGCTGCACGTCGTAATCAACAACAGCGTCAGTCGCCTGCTAATACGATTACTACACGTGCGCAGATATCCTTCCCTACAACCGCTCCTATGGAGGAAGATGTTGTTTGGCGACGTGATATCTATCGTGAACTCAAACTTACCGAGGATGCTAATGCTGGATTATATTATCCTACAGAGCCTGTAGGTTCGCAGATGAATCTCTTTACTTACATCTTCAAGTTGATGATGAATGGTCCTAATCGTGGGGGTATTGCAGCCTATAACTATCGTATGGACGGCAATGAGATATTTACGGATTCGGCTCGAGTTAAGCCTTTGCAGTTCCTTGATAACTATCATATCTTCTACGAGCGCACCGATCATGGTATTCGCCTTGACAATAGTGATATCCCTTCGGGTGAGGTGAAAGGCTATTATCTAAAGGAGAGTGCCTATTATGATCAAGGAACAGCAACCTTTCATCGTAAGGTCGTAGCTCTTTGCCCGATTATGTATCGTGAAGATGATTTCGGAGATGGTGAAGTGAAATACCCGCTCTTCTGGGTGCGTTATGATGACTTAGCCCCATTCCTTGCTAAGCAAACGATCATGACCAGTAATCTGAATAATGCTGCAACGATGAGTGTAGACGATTATTTCACGATGAATCTCTATAAGGGAAAGATTTACAAGACAACCAATATGTTAGGTAAGACACTCGCACAATACTGTCCAAATGATTCTGCAATGGCTGCAGAACAGAAGAAGATAGAGCGTGAGTTGGTTGCTTTCGAGAAGACAATCTATGGCGATCCTGCTCGTCGAGATAGTCTTGATAGTATCTCTGCGGCTAAGGAAGCTGAGAAAGCCCCAAGAAAGGTTGGACGTTCTCGTCGCACAAGTCCATCGACAAGTGGTGTTAGTCGCTCTCGTCGTCCATCTTCAAGTGGAAGTGCAGGAGTCTCTCCAGCGCGTGTAACAGTTCGCCGCGAGCGTCATTAATATTCTTTTTTACTCTTCGGAAGTTTGGTGTAGTAGTCTAAAGCTATTATATAATGAGGCATACAGAGCAACTCTAAGTTTGTAACAAGAAACTTGGAGTTGCTCTGTTTTATTTTTCTTAAAGTTCTAAATGTAACAAGCCAAGCTTATCACTTAAATGACTGAAATTCCTTTTTGTCCTAATTTTTCACATATTGATTTTTAAAAGGCCATCAAATGGCTTGCATTTAACGCCCAATTGGCTTGCAAGAGATGCCCTTTTGAGTTCTTATTAACGCCCTTTTGAAGCCTTGTTAAGCACCTTTAAAAATCTATCTCTGCAACTATTTGATAGCAAGTGACTTACATAGGTGCTAAAGTAGTTCACTTTTAAGTCATTTCTTTTCCTTTTCTTTGATTATTTTGTCAATATATTTCTTTATCTTTTGAAGCTAAATCTCACACGGAGGGAAGGAGGGAAGAGAGGTTTTATTTTTAGATTTGTAGCCCAATAGAGACACCTCTGTGTATTGTTTTAAGTTCTGTTTCTTCTGCTTCTTCTGTAACTTACTATGTAATAGGCTTACATTATTGCTCCATCTTTTGGAAGAACCTAAATTTCCTTAAGGTTGCTTCTGTAGAATCTACGATGGAATCAGCCTTTAATGAGGGATAGATAAAACTTCATTAAAGGAATTTTATAGAACCAAACTTAATTAATTTTAATTGGGCAATAATTGCCTTATGGATGTGGTTAATGTATAAAGATACTCGGATAGTTGTATTCTTTCGGGACTTCTCTCAAATGTGTAAGCATATATGCTTTGCGTGATGAGGAGTGAACTTAGTTCTTTATCATTAATACTTATGATCATGAAGAAAATTGTTTCATTGGCTTTCTTAGCCCTATTATTTCTTATTTCTGTTCCTGCCCATGCTGATGAACCATTAAAGTTTGGTGTAAAGGCAGGACTGAATGTGAGTGATTTCTACTTTGATAGTGATGTTTTTAATAAATCTAATCAGACAGGTTGGTTCATTGGTCCTACTGTGAAGTTCACCTTACCAGTAGTAGGTTTAGGTATGGATGCTTCTGTTCTCTATGACTATCGAGCAGCCAAACTTGATTATGCTACTATGACGCAGACCGTAAAACAACAGCAGATAGCGATTCCTGTGAATGCTCGCTATTCTATTGGATTAGGTAGTATGGCAAGTATTTTCTTCTTTGGCGGTCCTCAGATTGCATTTAATATTGGTGAAAAGGAGTATCAGTGGAACATGAGAAGTACTTATGCTTTGAAGAATAGTAACTTCAGTGTCAACCTTGGTTTCGGTGTAACGGCATTTAAACATTTGCAAGTTAGTGCTAACTATAATATTGCTTGTGGTAAAACAGGCAATGCAACGTGGAAAACAGCAACTGATGCAGCGACGTCTGTCTTTAATAAGGAGGGTAGTCGTAATAGCTCTTGGCAGTTGGGTTTGGCTTATTTCTTCTAAGAACAGTAGTTTAGTAATATATTAAAAAGTCCCATTTCATCGAAAATGAAATGGGATTTTTATGTGATAGAACATTATATTGAGATTGTTTCTGTGATAGTATAGTGTTATTGATGACTTCTATCATTGTGTATTTGCATCTTTCTTTGTAACTTTGTGTTCAAACCAATGTCTGGCTTATAGTATTGTTTGTTTTGGTTGATAGGTAATAAAGAATTTGTAATGACTTACGCTAATATTATTCTCCCCCTTCCTCTTGAAGGCTATTTTACGTATGGTGTACCCGATGCATTGGTATCTCGGATGACAGCTGGTGTACGAGTGTCTGTGCCTTTGGGAAAGAGTAAAATCTATGTGGGCATTGTTGCGGAATATCCTGTAAATATACCGAATCCATCGGAGAATGATGCTGTAGGCGGAAAGAAGATTACCTATAAGAATATCATAGATGTACTGGATAACACTCCTGTACTTTTATCACAGCAGCTAAAGCTCTGGCATTGGATATCCGATTACTATATGTCGCCAATTGGGGATGTCTATAAGGCTGCATTGCCATCGGGACTGAAAGAGGAATACGGTTATCGGCCACGAACAGAACTTTATATCCGATTAGCTGACAACTTACGTCATGAAAGGACGCTCTCACTTATGATTGACTCTATGAAGCGTGCAGCGAAACAAGTGGAAGTGCTTATGGCTTATTTGCAATTGGCTGGTGTCGATGAAATGGCAGAAATTACACCAGAGACAGTACTGCGAGAGGTGACCAGAGAGGAGTTGATGAACGTTACTCATGCTTCTGTTGGTATTATTCGTGCTTTACAGGATAGGAAAATATTGGTTACCTATGAGAAGGAGGTCGGTAGACTGAACAGTGGAAAGCCATCACATCCAGAGAATATAAAACCTCTAAACGAGGCACAGACGGAGGCTTACAATCAGATTCTTTTGCAAATGATGTCTCATCGTGTGACACTACTACATGGAGTGACCTCTTCTGGGAAGACAGAAATATACATCCATCTCATTCAGAAAGCCCTCAATGAGCATAAACAGGTGTTATACCTCTTGCCTGAGATTGCCCTAACCGTACAGATAACAGAACGTCTGAAGGCCGTTTTTGGCGATCGATTGGGAATTTATCATAGTAAGTATAGCGATGCAGAGCGTGTGGAAATATGGCATAAGCAGTTGTCTGATTCACCTTATGATGTTATTTTAGGTGCAAGAAGTGCTATTTTTCTCCCATTTCATCGGTTAGGTCTTGTCATTATAGATGAAGAACATGAACAGAGTTTTAAGCAACAAGACCCTGCTCCTCGTTATCATGCTCGCTCAGCAGCGATAGTGTTGGCACAGATGTATCCTAATGCAAAGACGCTTTTGGGAACAGCTACACCCTCGATGGAAAGCTATTACAATGCGAAACAAGGTAAGTATGGGCTTGTTGAGCTGACACGTCGTTATAAAGATATCCAACTTCCCGAAATAGAGATTGTTGATATAAAGGATCTTTATCGTCGAAAGATGATGACAGGTCCCTTCTCTCCGCGTCTTCTCTCTGCTGTTCGTGAGGCTTTGGGGCGTGGCGAACAAGCTATTCTATTTCAGAATCGACGTGGCTTTGCGCCGATGGTGGAGTGTAGACAGTGTGGGTGGGTTCCAAAGTGTCCAAACTGTGATGTTTCGTTGACGTATCATAAGAATATGAACTACCTCTCTTGCCACTATTGTGGTTATACGATGAAGGTGCCAGATGTTTGCCCTTGTTGTGAAAGTGAGGATATCCGTGGTCGTGGTTATGGTACGGAGAAGATTGAAGATGAGATTCGCTATATCTTCCCTGAGGCTCGTATAGCTCGTATGGACCTTGATACAACCCGCACACGTAATGCTTATGAGCGTTTGATTAACGACTTCTCTATAGGGAAGAGTAATCTTCTGATAGGTACGCAGATGATTTCAAAGGGTCTTGACTTTGATAAGGTTTCGGTCGTAGGAATCCTCAATGCAGACTCGATGTTGAATTATCCGGACTTTCGTGCATACGAGCAAGCGTTTATGATGATGAGTCAAGTGAGTGGACGAGCAGGCAGAAAGGGTAGACAGGGTTTGGTTATTCTGCAGACAAAGAGTCCAGATTTGCCGGTCATTCAGCAAGTAGTGCGTAATGATTATCAGTCGTTTTATTCCGACTTACTTACTGAGAGGCTGGAATTTCATTATCCTCCATTCTATCGACTTGTCTATGTCTATTTGAAGCATAGGGATGAAAATACGGTAAATTCAGCAGGTTTGGAATTAGGAAGTCGGCTCCGTGAAATCTTCAGTGACCGTGTGTTAGGTCCTGACAAGCCTGCTGTAGCTCGAGTGAAGACCTTAAACATTAGAAAGATTATGCTAAAGTTGGAGAATGGTATTGACTATTCTCGTGTTCGCCAATATCTTCGTGGAGCCTTAGAAGCCATGTTGAAGGATAAGAGATATGGTGCTCTTCAAGTGTATTACGACGTTGATCCACTTTAGTATATAGTTTCTTGTCACTTTTCTAAAGTCTTATTCTCTAAATTATTTTCATGAAGAAAAATATTTTTTATCGTGAAAATAAATATTTCTTTTCATGAAAATAATTTCTTTTGTTCATGAAAATAAATGAATGGAGTTGGTTGTTAGGGTTGGATTGGAACTTATGTTAGTCCTTTCTAAAATGTTGTTTGACCACTTTTAAAGCATATTTTCCAAATAAGATAAGATGTGAAAAGCATCTTTTATCTCATGTATTAATAGGTTTAAGATGGATGTTAGTCAAGGTAGGGGTAAAGTTCTTTAAAGCCTTCAACAATGTCATTGATGAGGTTGGGATTATCTTTTAATTGCTGTTTACATATTATCAAATACGCACTCTTCATGAGGTTATAATGATGTTCAAACTCTTCTGAGTTAAAGTAGGTCTGCATATACCTACTATATACTCGGAATCTTTTTGTTTCAAGTTCAGACTCTCCAATAGAGTTAGCACCAATAAAGCCGAAAGAAGCTTTATCGTCTTTCCCAGAAACTTCTTTCATAATAGCCATACAAGTCTGTATACATTCTCTTGGCTCGTTAAGTCCCGTTAAGATATTATACTTCTTATCACTATTTCTATGTGCTTTTAGATGGAACTTGACGGCATAAAAATGTTGTGAATAAACCTCTACCCACACCCAATAAGTCTGATGACTTTTATTAGACTTAAACGAATACAAAAGTTTATAAAGTAAAAAGCCTTGAGGTCCATCCCAAGGCTCATCTATTTTCTTCACAAATCTGTAAGGATAATAACTCAGGCTCATTTCTGTAGGTATTTAAGTATTGAGGTAAGCATCAATCTTCATTCTCTCAGCTTCCTCTTTTGGTACACGAACAAACCCATTCCCACTGAAGAGAATCTCTCTCTCTTCGGTAGATAAGTATCTTGCAATCCTTTGCAAACTTTCTAATTTCTTTTTCTCTTGGTATGCTTGTTTGGAAGCAATCTTTGATGCAAGCGTTGATATTGTTGTTCCCATAAACTTATTCCTTTCTGCTGCAAATATATGAATATTAGTTGAAAACGACAAGTAATTGTGATGAAATTATAAAAGTGTAGAGGCAGTCAGAATCACTCTGACTGCCTCTTAATGGTATTAGTTGTGGAAAACGGTAGATTTATTTGTGGCTTAGAAATCAATATCAAGTCCTACACCGAGTACCTTATTGGTACGAGTGAAGATATCGGTGTTTTTGGTTGCGAGAGTCTTAGGCTGCATAGTTACAGTACCATCAGGCTGTGTCACCTGCTCCTGACCTGCTTCGATAGCATCATTGTATTCCTTCTTGAAGTTTGAATAGTTGGTAAAGAAGTAAGCAATGTTGAGATGAGCGTTCTTTGCAACCTTAATCTTTGCGCCGAAACCGAAGCTGTAACTGCTCGTTACGAAGCTAAGATCGGTCAGGTATTTACCATCGCCAAGTCCGTAGAGCGTACGCTGGCCACCTGCGCTGACTGTCACTGAAGGGTTGATATCCCACTCAACACCAGCAAGGAACTCTTGTGTGTTATGCTTAAGGAAGCGCTGCTTGTCATTGTCCATGCGTGCATCCTTATCGAAATAGTGGTTATATCCTGCCATAACACGGAGGTTCTTCAGTACTTCATACTGTGCACCGAGTGCAAGAATACCTGGAATATCGTTTGGTGTGTTCACGCCATTCTCGTACTTTTTGGTGTCATCACGCTTTGTGTTGTTCTCAATATTGAACTTTGTGGTAAACTCATAGCGTGCTGCGAAGTTCCATTTGCCAGTGCGGTAGTCAATACCGAGGATTGGAGTGATACCCCATCCGCGCTGAGAAACCTCTAAATAGCGGTCTTTTACCTTTTCCTTACTACTGTCCAACTTGTCTGCACCTGCACGAACGAGCTTTGCACCTGCAGTTGCCTTCTGTGCTCCAACCGCGTATTGGTCTGCTGCAGCCTGTAACTGAGCCTTTGTTGTAGGATCGGTAGCTTTATCAGCTTGTGCACGAAGGGCATCTGCTTGGGTCTGTGCAGCAACAGCCTGTGTTTGCAATGCGCTTGCCTTTTCGTTCAAAGCGTTAACCTTTGATTGGAAATAGTCGTAGAGATTCTGGTTGTTTCCACCCACATTTGCTGAAATGTTGGTGATACTACCTTGGTATTTGTTGTAGATATAATTGAAACGAGCACCACCAAATACAGAGAGATTCTCGTTAATCTTATAAGCAACACCGAGTTGGAGACCGAAGTTATACTGCTGACCGCTCATATAGCTTTGAAGGCTATAGCTGGTTGCAGGCGTTTCCTGCTGTCCAAGTAGTGCCGCAAAAGTAGGCAACTGCTGGTTGATAAGTGCTGGGAGGAGCGATACTGGACGTTCAAATGTAGGAAGACCGTCGTTGAATGCAGCCTTACCGCCGCCACCGGTTAAACCAAATCCAGCTTGGAAACTCCATTTATCTTTATTATATGCCACCTGGAAAGATGGGAGGATAGGCACAGAGGCCTTACCTTGATAGAACTTACTACCATCAGTTGTATTGCCACCATTCAGCTTGAATGGATACTCATAAGGAGTATTAGCTAATGCAGGCACACTGAAAGTAGATGTTATCTCACGTGTCTGATATACGTTCTGGAAGTTAAGAGAGAGATGAAAACCTTGGTCAAGGAAAGCTACACCAGCAGGGTTAAAGTAAACACCGTCAATACCAATAGCACCTACACGTGCAAAGTTACGGTTAAATGCGATGCTCTGATTGGTGTTTGTAAGCAATCCTCCGGCTTGTGTTGTTGTTGCCATTGCGAGCAATGCAGCTGCAAGGACAGTCTTCTGATACTTCATTGTTGATTCGTAAGTGTATATAAAACTTATATATTTTGGTTGCAAAGTTATGAATATTGTTCTAAACTTCCAAATTTTCGTTTGTTTTTTCTCATTTTTAGTTAAAATGTGCAGCGTTAATTAGGTAGTTAAAGGGCTGAAATAAGATTATGTCGTTATATGAATAGAATGGGAATAGAAGAAAGACTTATCTATATGCAGGGTATTACTATCCCATATTAGATGGTCTTGCAGAGAGTGATAAGCTAAAAGATAAAAACGATTTGATACTATGTCTATCTGTTTCCTACAAATAACTTGATTCCTACATCACAGGTGTTTGTAAACTAATTTTATGCCACTCAAAACCAATACATGCTCTTTTGGCTTCTTAAAGATGCCTAATTAACTTGCAAAAGATGCCCTTTTGGAGTCTAACTAACGCCCTTTTGAAGTCCAATTAAGCACCTTTTGAAGTGCAGTTTCGCAAAGGCTTGATAGCGAATAACTTACAAAGGTGTTATTGGTGCTCAATTTTAGCCTTATTTCCTGTCTTTTTATGACTTGTTTTGTAAAGAAAATTCTAAAGTCTTAAACACTAAAGTATCAAAGAAAACAGGCTAATAACCTCTGCTTTCTCTATGTATCGATGGTGCCTTCGTTCCTTCTATTACTTTTTAAATCTTCTTCCGTGTTTTCCTTTTTTCTGTGTGGCATCATGTCAAAGTTCTAAGCTTAAGAGGTAAGCCTTATCATTTCAAATGATTGAAGCTCCTAAAAAGAACCCCCACTATGTTACTATTGTTGTAACTTAGTGAGGTCTCTTGGCGTTTATGTATCTTCCTTTTGGAAAGGAAGGGGAGAGGAGTCAGCCTTGTGGTTGTCCTCAAGCTTCTATACTTTCAACTGTGGGTACTGAATACGAGTATGATACATCGCTTTCAGACGTTCGATAAGTACAGCCTTAGCAGCGGTGATGTCACGGAATGTGATAGGACAATCCGTGAAGTTTCCATCAGCAACTTGACCATCAATGAGTCGGTTTACCAATCCACTGATACTCTCTTCGGTGTATTCCTGTAGAGAACGTGAAGCAGCCTCGACGGTATCACTCATCATAAGAATAGCCTGTTCGCGTGTGAAAGGATTTGGTCCAGGGTAACGGAATAAGTCTTCGTTGACCTCCTCATCTGGATGTTCATTCTTGTAGTGTATGTAGAAATACTTGGCAAGTCCAGCACCATGATGGGTGGTAATAAACTCCTTAATCTCACGTGGGAGGTTGTATTTTTCTGCAAGTTTCAGACCTTCCGTCACATGGCTGATGATGATACGTGCGCTCTCAAGGTCGTTTAGTTTGTCATGTGGGTTGATGCCTGCCTGATTCTCGGTAAAGAATGCAGGGTTGAGCATCTTGCCAATGTCATGATAGAGCGCACCAGTACGTACCAACTGGCCCTTTGCGCCGATTCTACTGGCTATTTCTGTGGCAAGATTACCAACCGTGATAGAGTGCTGGAACGTACCAGGAGCAACCTCACTGAGTCGGCGTAGCAGTTCATTGTTTGTGTTTGACAACTCAAACATTGTTACGGTAGATACGAAGCCGAAAGTCTTCTCGATGACCAACATCAGTGGATAGGTAAAGAGAAGGAAGAAGCCATTGACAGCAAAGTGGTAATACATGGTGCGATCAAGCTTCGAGAAATCGTCTGCCTGTATGAGTTGGAGCGATAGGTACACTGCTGCTGAGGCAATTGTAACAAGGAGTGCGGTAAGGAAGATTTGACTTCTCTTTGATAATTCGCGCAAAGAATAAATCGCCACGAGGCCAGCAACAAACTGTACGATAATGAATTCGTATTGATATTTGACAGCCACCGCACAGATAAGTACCATTGTCATGTGTCCTATGAAGGCTGTTCGTGAGTCCATAAACACACGGAAGAATATCGGAGCCATACTGAATGGAAGGATATACACACTCAGAATGTTATGCTCCATCATTAAGGATGTGAGGATAGGATAGATGACTATCATCACATAAAGTAGTGAGATGGAACGTGGTTTGTTAAAATAATCTTTTCTGAAAAGTGCCAAGTAGAGTGTGAAAAGGCAAATGAAGATTAGGACGTAGATGGTCTGCCCGATGAAGGTAGATGTTATCTCGTCTTCAGTAGCCTTGCGCTTCTCCATTGCTTGTTCAAAGGAATTAAGCACACGATAGGTCTTTGCATCGACAATGTCACCACGATCGATGATGCGTTGTCCCTCCAGTACCATGCCTGAAGCCTGCGGAATAAGACTTAGCATGTCGTTCATCTCCGTCTCACTACGGTCTTTGTCATAGACAAGGTTTGCCTCTATGTAGTCGTTAAGATTACATTGCTGAAGTACGGAACGCTTCGGACCTAACAAAGGGTCCATGAAAAGCTGCTCATAGGCACCAAGGGTAGAGTAGGTCTTATTAATAGGTACACTCACTGCCTGCTTACCAGTTACGACACGGATGTAATGGTTACTGTCCTTGGCAAGTGTAGAGTACTGTTGTGGATCAATGATTCCAGCCTCATAGATTTCGTGTAGCCGGTGGGCAATCGCATCGATATAGTCTTTTGACAAGCCTGGTATACCATCCTTGTATGCCTGCTTAAACTGTTCAATCTTCTTCTGTTCAACCGTTTGGTTAATGTTGTAATAAGGTTGGAAATGCTTTGTGATAGAGTCTTTCTCAACCTTCAACGCAGCATCAGTCTTAAAGATAGGGAAGTCGAACTTAGCAATCAACTGTCCGTACATCCATGGTTTTCCTTCGTCATAATGGAAAAGTTTACCTTGTGTACGGGGTAAAAATAGCACTATCAAAACGACGGCAACGATGATCAAGGCTACTCTTGAAACCATGTTCCGCCAATAGGGGTTGCTTATGTTTTTGAATCTTATCATCTTATATATTGTTTCGTAAATGTTATAACAAGCTGTTGTATCTTGTTGCGTAATCCTCTAACAACTTGCGAAAATACTAAAAATATAGCGGATAGTCAAAAAAAAGCATTAATTTTGCAGGAAAATATAATATTTAAGACAATGGCAGAAAGAAATGTGAGAGTGCGTTTTGCTCCAAGTCCAACAGGTGCTTTGCATATTGGTGGTGTGCGTACTGCTTTGTATAACTACCTTTTCGCTCGTCAACATGGCGGCAAACTTATCTTCCGTATTGAAGACACAGACTCTAATCGTTTTGTTCCAGGGGCAGAGGAATATATCCTCGACTCTTTTGATTGGTTAGGTATTAAGTTTGATGAGGGTGTTAGCTTTGGTGGCGAACATGGTCCTTATCGTCAGAGTGAACGTCGTGATATTTATAAAAAGTACGTCAATCAGCTTTTAGAAGCTGGTAAGGCATACATTGCTTTTGATACTCCAGAGGAGTTGGATGCGAAGCGTAAGGAAATTGAAAACTTCCAGTACGACGCACACACTCGTCTGCAGATGCGTAACTCTTTGACAATGCCAAAGGAGGAAGTTGAAAGTCTGATAGAAGATGGTCAACAATATGTTGTTCGTTTCAAGATAGAAACAGGTGAGGAAGTTCATGTTAATGATATGATTCGTGGTGATGTTTGCATCAAGACAGATATCCTTGATGATAAAGTTTTGTTTAAGAGTGCAGACGAATTACCAACTTATCACCTTGCAAACATCGTTGATGATCACTTGATGGAAATCTCTCACGTTATTCGTGGTGAGGAATGGTTGCCAAGTGCACCGTTACATGTGTTGCTTTATCGTGCCTTTGGTTGGGAAGATAGTATGCCACGCTTTGCCCATCTGCCTTTGTTGTTGAAGCCAGAGGGTAAGGGTAAGCTCAGTAAACGTGATGGTGACCGCCTTGGTTTCCCTGTGTTCCCATTGGAGTGGCACGACCCTAAGACAGGTGAAGTAAGTTCTGGCTATCGTGAGAGTGGCTATTTCCCAGAGGCAGTAGTCAACTTCTTGGCACTTTTGGGCTGGAACCCTGGCACAGAACAGGAACTCTTCTCGCTTGAGGAACTCGTAAAAGCATTTGATATCACGAAGTGTTCAAAGAGTGGAGCTAAGTTTGACTATCAGAAGGGTATGTGGTTTAACCACGAATACATCCTCCAAAAGTCTGATGATGAGATAGCACAACTCTTCGCACCAATCGTAGCTAATAATGGCATCGAGGCTACTATGGAGCAGGTGACACAGGTTGTACACATGATGAAAGACCGTGTTAGCTTCGTGAAAGAACTTTGGGAGCTTTGCTCTTTCTTCTTCATTGCACCAACAAGCTATGATGAGAAGACTGTTAAGAAACGTTGGAAGGAATATTCTGCACAGCAGATGAGCGAGCTTGCTGATGTCTTGGAGGGAATAGAAGACTTCAGTGTTGAAGGTCAGGAACCTATTGTTTTGAAGTGGGTAGAGGACAAAGGCTATAAGCTTGGTGATATCATGAACGCATTCCGACTCACCCTTGTTGGTATTGGTAAGGGTCCTGGAATGTTCGATATATCTGCTTTCCTTGGCAAAGAGGAAACCTTGAAGCGTATGCACAAGGCTATTGAGGTGTTGGGATAAGCACCTTGAAAGGCTAAATTAATTGAGCCGAGTATGTATAATATAATAATGTATGTCATCCAGTTTGGTATCGCTGTGGGTAGTCTTTTCAATGAAAAGCTACGCAGGATGTGGCGAGGAGAACAGGAGGCAGTGCGGATTTTACGTGAGAAGGTGGAGCCAGACGCTCAATATGTTTGGTTTCATGCTGCTTCATTGGGCGAGTTCGAACAAGGTCGCCCTTTGATAGAGCAGATACGAAAAGACTGTCCGCAATATAAGATTCTGCTTACTTTCTTTTCTCCTTCTGGTTATGAGGTGAGGAAGAATTATGAGGGCGCAGACATCATCACCTACCTTCCTATAGATACGGTGGGCAATGCACGCAGATTCCTACGTGCAGTTCGTCCTGTCATGGCGTTCTTTATCAAGTATGAATTCTGGTATAATTACCTGCATATCCTGCAGTATCGTGATATACCAGTCTATAGTGTGTCAAGCATTTTCCGTCCAGATCAAATCTTCTTTAAGTGGTATGGTCGTGGTTATGGTCGTGTCTTGAAGTGCTTTAGCCGTTTCTTTGTTCAGAATGAGGAGAGCAAGGAACTCCTGAATAAGATAGGAATCTCTGACGCTGTTGTTGTGGGTGATACTCGCTTCGACCGTGTTTTGCAAATCAAGGAAGCAAGCAAGAAACTACCATTGGTGGAGAAATTCGTCAATAGGGATGCTACTGATAGAAAGAAAGTCTTTGTGGCAGGATCATCATGGCAGCCTGATGAGGAAATCTTCCTTAAGTACTTTAATGAACATAGGGACTGGAAACTTATTATTGCACCGCACGTTATCGGAGAAGATCATCTAAAGACTATCCTCTCACTGATAAAGGATAAGAAGGTAATACGCTACACACAGGCAACAGAAGAGAATGTTGCTGATGCAGATGTATTGATTATCGACTGTTTTGGTTTGTTGTCATCGATTTATCATTATGGTGATGTCGCCTACGTCGGTGGTGGTTTCGGTGTAGGAATCCACAATGTTCTTGAGGCTGCTGTGTGGGATATGCCAGTTCTCTTTGGTCCTAATAACAAGCATTTTGCTGAAGCACAAGGACTCTTGCGTGATGGTGGTGGCTTTGAAGTTTTCGACTTTGAAAGTTTTAGTTTGTTGATGAATCACTTTGCTGAAGACGAAGAATATCGCTCTGCTTGTGGTTCTTTGGCAGGTACTTATGTCGAGAGTTTGGCTGGTGCTACAAATAAAGTTCTAAGCAACGTAAAGTTATGAAATATCAGATAACGTGTGATAACTGTGGAACACAGTTTATTGTTGAGGCTGAAGAAGGACAGACAATCGAGTGTACTTGTCCTCATTGTCATGGTGTCATGGAGGTTACATTACCTTTGGTGAGTGCTGGTCAGCAGTATGAACAACCTACAGGTTTTACCTCACAAGCGCAGCAGGTACAAGGAGAAACGCACAAGAAAGACAGCAATGCAATCCTTTGGGGCGTTGTTATCGGTCTACTTCTATTGGCTGGTGGTGTAGGTGCTTATTTCACTTTCGGCTCTTCTTCGCCAGAAACACCTGTGACTGATAGCATCCCTAATGATACGATTCCATATGAATCTCCTATTCAAGCAGAGCAAACTCCATCTGTTGATACTGTGGCAACAGCCCCAGCAGAGCCTGAGCAGAAGGAAGAAGAGCAAGTTGAAGAACAGCCAGAAGAAGACGCAGATACCATTGCTGTACCAGGACACGATGAGTAACTTCAACGATACACATAACGAATAAAACAGAAATATATACATGGGAAAGATTATTTTAACAGGTGACCGCCCTACAGGTAAACTTCACTTGGGTCACTACGTGGGTTCTCTCCGCCGTCGTGTGGAACTTCAGAACCTCGGAGACTACGATAAGATGTTTGTCTTTATGGCAGACGTACAGGCGTTGACAGATAATGCTGACAACCCAGAGAAGATTCGACAGAATATTATTGAGGTAGCTTTAGATTATCTCTCTGCTGGCTTGAGTCCAGAGAAATGTACACTCTACATACAGAGTCAGATTCCTGAAATAGCCGAACTGACTACTTTCTTGATGAATCTTGTCAGCGTAAGCCGTGTTCAGCGTAACCCGACGGTGAAGACTGAGATTAAGATGCGCAACTTTGAAGCTAATATCCCAATGGGCTTCTTTGCTTATCCTGTTTCTCAGGCTGCTGATATTGCAGCTTTTAAGGCTACTACTGTCCCTGCAGGTGAGGATCAAGAGCCTATGTTGGAGTTGACACGTGAACTCGTACGTCGCTTCAATCAGATTTATGCACCAGTACTCGTTGAGCCTGCTATTATGTTGCCAGAGAACGCTACGGCACGTCGTCTGCCTGGTACAGATGGTAAGGAGAAGATGAGTAAGAGTCTTGGTAACTGTATCTATCTCTCTGACGATGCTGACACCGTATGGAAGAAGGTGAAGACAATGTACACTGATCCAACTCACTTGAATGTGTCTGACCCAGGTCATGTTGAGGGTAATGCTGTGTTTACTTACCTTGATGCCTTCTCAACAGATGAGGACTTCGCTGAGTTCTGGCCAGAGTTCCAGAACCTTGATGAGTTGAAATCTGCTTATACAGCCGGTGGTATCGGTGATATGAAGTGTAAGAAGTTGCTCAATAGTGTATTGAACAAGATGTTGGACCCAATCCGTGCGCGCCGTCGTGAGTACGAACAGGATATTCCAGAGATCTATAATATCCTCAAGAAGGGCTCATTGGAAGCACGAGAAACCGCTGCCCAGACAATGGATGAGGTACGTGCAGCTATGCAGATTAACTATTTCGAGGATACCGACTTGATTCAGAGTCAGGCTGAGCGATTCAGACAGAAGTAAGTCTTTGGCTCTACTTTAAAGTCATATAGCAGTCTTATTCCATCTTTTTATAGAAGGAATAAGACTGTTTTTTGTGTCTAATAGTCTTGCAGTTAGTACTCTTGATTAAGTTTTCTTACCTGTTCTAACGTATGTGCGAACGCCCCGCACGTATGGTGTGGACGCTTAACACCATTGGTGTGGAGGCTTAGCACGCTACAATAAGTTCTAATTCTTCGAACGATTTATTGGTCCGAAAGAACCATATTACTAAAGGTTAATCATTTTCTTAAGTCTAAGTTATTATTTATATTGAGTGGAGGAGGGTAGATGAAGAATCCCTTTTCGTCTGATAGTCAGTAGAGTTTACATTCGCCTTGATTAAAATTAATGATTATTTAGAAAATATTTCTTAGCATAATTTGTGTCAAATAAAAAAAGTCCCTACATTTGCCTATATCAACCTAAACAATATATAACATCGGCAAATGGCGTTCTGCGGAAAGGGGAATAATACCTCCTCTCGTAATAAGCCATTAATATCGTGAACATAAATAGAATATCATTTTAATAATTTTATATCCTTTCGTGCTGCTGTAGGCATGACGCTCTTTGTCAACAGTTTTGCGGAGGAACTAAACAATCTTTACTATTAAAAGTTAGATGCGCATGATTTTACACATCAAGCCAATCGGTTTTACGTTATGCATGGGTGTATCTTTCTTGATGTCAACGCAAGGATTTGCAGTGTCAAAGCTGCCTGTTCAAAGCGTACAGCAATCAGGGAAATGCACGGGTATTATTCTTGACGAACAAGGAGAGCCTATCATTGGTGCCACTGTTCAAGTGAAAGGTACAAGTAATGGAGCTGTTACTGATTTAGACGGTCGCTTCTCTTTATCAAACATTCCTCCTGGTAGTATTATTGTTATTAGCTACATTGGTATGGACACCAAGGAGGTAAAATGGGATGGTCAGGAAATTAAAGTGACGTTAAAGGAGGAACAGCATGCTCTCAACGAACTTATTGTGACAGGTTATGGTGGTCAACAGAAGCGTGCTACGTTGACAACAGCTATCTCTAAGATGGATAATAAGGTGTTAGATGCGGCAGCTTTCTCAAATGTCGGTAGTGCATTGCAGGGTAGTGTGACAGGTCTTCAGGTTGTCAATAGCTCTGGTCAGCCAGGCACTGCGCCTTCTATCACCTTGCGTGGTGGTGCTTCTATCACAGGAAGTGCTCCTGCATTGATTATCGTTGATGGTGTTGAGCGCACTTTGTCAGAGATTAACCCATCTGATATCGAGTCAATTGAAGTATTGAAGGATGCGGCGTCAACTGCAATTTATGGTGCGAGAGCAAACGGTGGTGTAATCCTTGTTACAACAAAGCGTGCTCAAGCGGGAACTTCCAGCATTAATTATCGTTTGAAAGTGGGTGCCAACTTCAAGCGTGATGACTATAAGTTCATGAATGCCCGTAACTATCTTTACTATAACCGAATGGGTTTCAAGCGTTATGCTGATGCTATGGAAGGACACGGAAGGGCTGCTAATGTCGATGCACAGAATGGTTATTCTGGTCGTGGATATACTGATTACACTCCACGTACGGATGTTATGTATTACGATGCAACCAATCCTGAGCACCAAAGACTGCTAACTGAAGAAGGATGGGAGGTTATGGACGACCCTTACTATGGTGCAACAAATGGTGCAAAGCTTATCTTTAAGGATTATGGAGGTCTTTTAGAAGATGCAATCTACCATAATCAAACCCTTACACAAGACCATTATCTGAGCTTCAGCGGTGGTAATAACATGGGTTCTTTTGTAGCTTCATTAGGTTACTATAATGAGAATGGTGTTGTACGTAATACTTCTTTCCGTCGTTTCACTGGTAGCGTGAAGGGTGATTATCAAATCAAGCCTTGGCTGAAGGTGCGTGCTGGTGCACAATACACCTGGTTTACGAAGCCGGATAGTTATTTTGGCTCATGGAGTTCTTTGTTCTATCGTACCCGTTCACAGCGTCCTACATGGAATCCTTACCTTGCTGATGGTTCTCCAGCACCAGGTTGGAGTAGCTCAGATGGTAACTATATGTATTGGAATGATAAACTCACGATGGAGAATGGTTCACGTTCAGAAACCTTCAACATAGGTTTTGACTTGACATTAATACCTAAGCATCTGAAGATGTCAGCCAATGGATCTATTTATCATGTGCTGAATCAGAATGAAAGCTTCAATAAAGCTTATTACACACAGAGCAATCCTAATAGCATCAATACGACACGTCGTGCATATGCTTATATGATGAAGGATACACAGATACAGCTTAATACGATATTGAATTACTTCGATACGTTTGCTGAGCATCATAATGTCGACTTCATGTTGGGTGCGGAGTATTATGATTATAACTACTTCTGGATGAATGCCTCTACAAAGAATTCACCTACAGATGATATCCCTACACTCAATGCTGGTGCTGATAAGGATAGCAATCCAAAGTCTGAGAAGTCTGGTAATCGTATCGAGTCTCTCTTCGGACGCTTCAATTATGATTACAAACAGAAGTATTTGCTCAGCTTTACTTTCCGCTATGATGGTAACTCTAAGCTAAAAGATAACCGTTGGGGTTTCTTCCCTGGCATCTCTTTGGGTTGGAACATGATGGAAGAAGACTTCTGGAAGGAGTCTAAGTTGTCGAATTTTATTAGTAATATCAAACCTCGTATTAGTTATGGTAGCAATGGTAATGTGAGTGGTATTGGTGATTTCTATATCTATGGAATCTATGACCAACTTACAAACTATCATGGTAACACTGCTTTCTACGATCGTTCGCTTGTGAATACAGCCTTAAAGTGGGAGCAGAGTCATACGTTTGAGGCTGGTCTTGACCTTGGTTTCTTCAAGAACCGTTTGTCATTGATTCTCGATTACTACGTTCGTAATACGAGTAATCTGCTTCAGAGCGTGAGTCTTCCATCCTACTTAGGTTTCTCTTCTATCCAAACAAACTTGGGTAAGTTGCGTAATCAAGGATTTGAAATGGAGGTGCGTGCAACCCCTGTTCACCTAAAGAACAGCTTCCGTTGGGACCTTTCTTTCAACCTCTCAACTGTAAAGAATACGATTATTCAGCTTCCTAAGAGCGACCGTCCATTTAATCAACTTCAAGGAGTAGAGGTTGCTGCGGGCAAGGTTGGCGCTGATGGCAAGACTCCTACTAAGTGGATTGGTGGTTATCGTGAGGGTGGAACACTCGGAGAACTCTATGGTTACAGCCAAGATCACATCTTTAGAGATTGGGATGATGTAAAGGCAAATGCTAACAAACGTATTGATAACATTGCAAAGTTGTACGGTCCTGGTCTTGCTGATGAAGTAAACCCACAGACTGGAGTGCTTTATAAGAACTCAACAGGCTGGAAGGCTATTGAGCCTGGTGATGTTTGTTGGGAGGATATCAATGAAGATGGTATCATCAACTCACTCGACCGTAAGGTGTTGGGTAACTCAAGACCAACGGTAACAGGAGGTTGGACAAGTACGTTAAGCTATAAGAACCTCTCATTATTTGCTCGTTTCGATTACGCTTTGGGTCATACAATCTACAATGATCTCAAGGCTCGCTCTATGGGACAATATCAAGGCCAGTTCAATCTTATAGAGAATGTACAAGATATGTGGACTGAAACCAATCCTGGTGCCAGCTATCCAGCATTCAGTTATGCCGACCAGTTGAATAAGCAGAACATCTGGCGTGAAGGCTCTAAGTTCTTTGAGAAGGCTGGTTACATGGCTTTACGTGAGATAACATTGAGTTATACCTTACCAAGAACATGGATTAAGGCAATGAAGATGGCGAATGCCAATGTTTATGTGACAGGACAGAACCTCTTCTATCTTACCCCTTATGACGGAGCTTCTCCTGAAGCAATCTTGGACGGATATGACTACGGTCGTTACCCAACTCCTCGCACACTTATCTTTGGATTAAACGTTACATTTTAATTAAGCAATGTTACTTACAATGAAAAAGTTACTATCCTATATAACAGCTGCAGCTCTCAGCCTTTCGCTGACAGGCTGTATGGACATTGAGCCAGTTAGTACTATTACCGATGCAAACTACTGGAAGAATCCTGATCAAGTACAAGCTTTCAATCAAGGACTGAGTTCTTGGATGCGAAGCTATGCTGATAAGTATATCGTCTGGGGTGAGATGCGAAGTAATATCTATAGTGGAACCTCTTTTAGTGGTGAGGCTCCACAGGGTTATGACCGTCTATGGAATAACACACTTGAGAAGAGTAGTGCGGTAGTAGGCAACTATGGAGGTCTTTATACTGGTATCAACCAAATCAATTTGATGATAGATAAGGTGAATGAAGCTGGCTATCTGACAGATGCGGAGAAGACTAACTACCTTGCTGGTGCTTATGGTATGCGTGCTTTCTTGTATTTCCAGTTGCTCCGTACCTATGGTGATGTTATTGTTTATCTACAGCACACGGAGGGCAAGACTATTGACTTAGGTAAGGTTGCCCGTAAGCAGGATGCAGCTGCTGACGTAATGAAGCAGATTAAGGCAGACATCTCGGCTTCAGAAACCGCTTATAACAATAACTATAAGTTCACCAACGGACGTACTTATTGGTCGCTTGCTGCAACCAAGATGCTTAAAGGTGAGGTATATCTGTGGAGTGGAAAGCAGATGGGTGGTGGTGCTGCAGATTATCAGACTGCGCTTACAGCTTATCAAGAGGTTCAGAATAATGCCGATGTAAGTTTGCTTGACAACTTTGAAGATGTCTTTGCATATGATAACAAGGAGAATAAAGAGATTATCTATGCACTCCATAATCGAGAGAATGAAACTTCTTTGTGGGGCGGACTTTACACTTCACTCGTAATGAACAAGCAGAATGTAGGTGCTTATCGTCTGCATAACGATGCTGGTCAGGCAATTCAGTTTAGTGAGTCACCGAATCTAAACTTGCGTTTAGGTAGTGGTGTAATGCGTTTTCCACTGGATAAACGTTTGTGGACTAAGCTCTATACAAATGATAATGATAAACGTAAGAAGGCTTCTTTGGCGGATGTTTATCAGGCTTCTGATGGTTCATACGTTGGTAATATCTGTAATAAGTTCCATGGAACATTGATTGCTGGTAGTTCTGCCACATCATGGTATGACGATCAACCGATTTATCGTTATGCAGAGTGTTTGCTTGGTATTGCTGAGGCTAAGGCTTTCTTAGGTCAGGACCCATCAACAGAAATCAATCAAGTTCGTCGTCGTGCATACGGTGCAACCTACTTCAATGCTCATACAGAGGTGCAATATCCAAATGATGTAAGTACTGGAGGAAGTTCCGCACTGACCAACTTCTATACCGATAACCCATTTGTTGGTGGTGATGAGGACCCAATAGAAGCTATCCTTAAAGAGCGTATGCGCGAGTTCTTGTTTGAAGGAAAGCGTTGGCATGATATTCGTTTGGTTGATAAGGCTACAAAGTATTCAACAGCAAGTGCCGACCGCTTGTTGTGGCCTATTGATGAAACAACGAAGTCAACCAATGCAGAGCTGAAACAGACTCCAGGCTACGGAGATTAATTCAAAAGACCATTAAGTTTTATTTTATAGGGGAAAGTACGGGAGAGTGTTCTCGTCTTCCCCCTTTCTTTTGCAGGTAATTAGCAAGACGCTCTGTTCCCTATTAATGTTATTAGGCATACATTATGTGTATTAATCGTTTGTTCGTGCCTTGCCATAGGTTATGATTTTTTTTATATACCATCTTCAAATCTTGTGTTGATGCTCCGCACATATGGTGCTCATGCTCCGCACCAATGGTGCTAAGCATGAATTAAACTACTCATATGCCCATTTATTCTAAGAATAGACTTGTTTATTGTCAGTTGGTTTACTAACTTTTAGGTATTGCACGCTCTATAGAATATTAATACTTTTGCATTGATAGTTGAATACATATTTTTTACTTAAGACTCTATTCGTTGTTACACGGAGTCTTTAAACTACAAGTTAGATGAAGAATAACAGAAAAATACTTATCTGCAAAGGGGTGTATAATACTTGTTCGTTATATAGAAAGGTGATTTATCTAACACTTTTTTCATGTTTTTTCATGCTTAGTGGAAATGCACAAGAGGTGAATAAGCGTGATACAACTGTTGAGATGAAAGAAGTTATGGTGACAGCACGTAGCGAGATTAGGAAGTTGAAGGAGTCGGCTATGCCTATATCTGTTATAGGACAGCGTCAGTTACAAGGTACAGCGACAAATATTAATGACGTACTTGCGCGTACAGTTGGAGTTACCGTGCGAAATACAGGAGGTTTAGGTAGTGCCTCTCGCATTTCACTTCGTGGCTTAGAAGGTAAGCGCATGGGAATGTATGTGGATGAAGTTCCGATGTCGCAATTGAGTAACTTTGTTGCCTTAAATGATATTCCTACGAATATGATAGAGCGCATAGAGGTTTATAAAGGTATTGTCCCTTATAAGTTTGGTGGCTCAGCCTTAGGCGGAGCAGTCAATGTAGTAACAAAGGAATACCCACCTGTTTATTTTGACTTCTCATACGAGTTAGGTTCATTTAACACACATCAAGTATCAACGGTGTTTAAACGTACCAATCATAAAACTGGTCTACAATTTGGTATTGGTGGAGCCTTCTCGTTTTCAAAGAACAATTACAAGATGACCTTGGCAAATTTGGACAATAGAATTGTGGAAAGAGACCATGATAAGTTCAATAAAGTCATGGCTGGAATGTCTGTTAAGGCTACGAAATGGTGGTTTGATGAAATGAAGTGGGAACTTATTTTCCTTAAGACACGTCAGGAAATACAAGGAATCGACCTCGATGTGCGTGAGGCTTATAACCATTCTGTTAGTGGATTGACGGCATTGACACTAAAGCGTAAGAATTTCTTTTTAGATGGTCTCGATTTTGATTTTGATATAGGATATATCATTGGCAGGTATGGTTTGAATGATAAGGCTTCAAATCGTTATGATTGGGATGGAAACAAGTTGCCTGCAGTCTCTCCATACGGAGGAGAGCAGAATAACTTCCCTTCAGATGGAAGAAACCGGTCGAACGAGTTGACGGCGAAGCTTAATTTGGGATATACCATAGATAAGCATCATGGCATTAATTTGAATGTTTACTTTGATAGGAATTCACTTCATCCAAATGACTCTTTAATGGATAAAGCCTTGGGATTTCAATCAAATTTCCCAAGTAAGATGAAAACCTTAACAACGGGTTTGTCATACGATCTGACCCTCTTTGATGGTCGTTTCCAGAATGCTTTTACTTTAAAGAACTTTATTTTCTCATCTCATTCTCGTAGTATAGATGTTTTTTCGGTACGTGCGCCAGAGCCCGTAAAAGTGTCTAAATCTTATTTTGGATTCAGTGATGCCTTTCGTTATAAGTTTACAGATGACTTGATGCTAAAGGCTTCTTTTAATTCAGAGGTGCGAATACCTACAAGTGAGGAGTTGATAGGTAATGGATATTCTATCCTCGCATCCCCAGCTTTGAAGCCTGAGCGTACATCTGGTGTCAATCTTGGTATGCTTTATCGTCACTTAAAACAAGATGGTGGACTTGTTGAGATAGAGTTGAATGGTTTTTATAATCAGTTGAAAGACATGATAAGGTTCACGCCTGATATGATTCCTACGATGGCTCGCTATCGTAACTTTGGTAGTGTACGTACGAGAGGTGTTGAACTTGATGTTAAGGGAGATGTCTGTCCAGTACTTTATCTTTATGCGAATGGTACTTATCAAGACCTTCGTGACGTCAGAAAGCTAACTCCTGGTACTACTGTTGAGAATCCCACCTATATGAAACGTATCCCAAACGTACCTTATCTATTAGCAAACTTTGGTGCAGAGTTTCATAAAGAAAACCTCTTTGGAGGAAAGGAACAGAACACACGTTTCCTCTTTGATGCTTCATACGTGCATACATATTACTATGATTTTGAAGTAAGTCGGTATCAAGATAAGAAGATTCCTTCTGCTTTGACGATGGATGCAGCAATAGAACATAGTTTCAAGAATGACCAATGGGTTTTAACGTTTAAGGTAAAGAATCTTATGGATCGCCATGTTGTATCAGAGTTTAATCGCCCTCTGCCAGGAAGATATATAGGAGTAAAAGTTAGATATCTTCTGAAGTAAGAGGCAATAAGACTTTATTTTGCAATATGAAAGAATAAAGTATGATTCATAAAGAAAGGGCATATTGTGTGTCTATAGAGATAATATTAATATTAAATAAAGAGAAAAATGAAAAAGCTTAAATCAATTCTTTCAGCCATTGTTGTGATGGCTATGTTTACCGCTTGTGGAAACAATGGTGACGACCCAACACCGGGTCCTAAACCTAATCCTGGTAATAAGGACTTTCATGGAGTTGTCTTCGCAACGGGAATTACCAATCCAGAGGGTAATAGTGGTAATGTATATTTGCAAGCATTGCCAAGTTTCTTACCAGGAACATACGACAATAAGAACGGTATTCCTTGCGGTTTTGGTGCTACGCCAATTGTAACAGAGTCGGGCAATGTCTACACATTCCCTGATTATATGGGTAACACGAAGGCGGAGATAAATCGCTATAGAATTATGAACGATGGTACATGGAAGAAAGAAGGTGCCTTGTCTATTCCTGCAGGTGCTGCAGCATGTAACATCGTTGAGGCAAGTAGTGAGAAAGCATACGTCAGTTTACAAGGTATTGGTGTTGTGATGGTATTCAACCCAACAACTATGACAAAGATTGCAGATATTGACCTTAATAATCTGAAACAGTCAGATACGAGGGTGGCACCTGCTGCAATGATTATTCGTGATGGTAAACTCTTTGTTGGACTGAACCAAATGAATGCTCAGTATATGCCAACACGTAATAACATTGAACTGGCTATGATTGATGTGAAGACTGATAAGGTTGAAAAGCATATCGTTAACACTACCTTGGGACTGTGCTTTGCCACACGCCCGATAGACCCAGGTTCCATTTTCATGGATGAGAACAAAGACATATATATCAACTGTATCGGTTCATTCGGTTTCATCCCAGGGCTCAATGGTGGTATTGTACGCATAAAGAACGGTTCGACAGACATCGATCCCGACTACTATATCCGGCTTGACAAAACAGAGGTTGTAGGTCTGACGACTAAGTATGCCAACTTCCTGTCAACGATATTCTACGCCGACAACGGGAAGGCTTACGCATATGCTAACTCATTCGGTCTTGATCCTAACGGACTGAAGAATCCTTATGTCAGCCTTACCAATATTCCAGTTGTTATCGACCTAAAGCAGAAGACGGTGGCTGTCATAAAGGGAATGGAAATTTCCAACCCGCAAGGAATAGCCATCGGCAGGCATAAAAACCTGATTGTCTTTGGAAGTGCCAATAAGAAAGCGAATGGATTTTACACATATAACCCTGACACGAAAGAAGTGGTTGGTCCAGTCGTACAGGTGAAAGGAAATCCAAGCTTCTTCCATAGTTTTGCGAAGTAATTTAGCTTTGTACAATAGAAAAGAGGGTGTGTCAAAATTGATACATCCTCTTTTTATTTAGCTTTGTAAACATATAACTTGTTAACTTGTCAACTTGTTAACTCGTCAACTAACTTAGCTTTGTACAATAAAAAAGGCAACCAACGAAAGTTGATTGGCTTTTTATTTTACTTTGTAATCAGATAACTCGTCAACTTGTCAACTTGTTAACTCGTCAACTAACTTAGCTTTGTACAATAAAAAAAGGCAACCAACAAAAAGTTGATTGCCTTTATATTTTGCTTTGTAATTAGATAACTCGTCAACTTGTCAACTTGTTAACTCGTCAACTATCTTACAAATTCGCGTTGTCGTTCTTCCATTCAGCAACAGCTGGGATGATGTCGAGACCAATAATCTCATCACGCATCTTGCAGAGGTGCTCGTAAGAAGCCTGAAGAGAAGCCATCTCCTCTGGAGTACCTGTTGGCTCAGTGTAGTGAACACCAGTAGCATCGATAGTTGTAGGCATAGCCATCATAACGTTCTTGAAGCCGAGCTTCTCGTCGTTAACGTAGCAACCTGCTGGCAAGGTGAACTTCTCACCGCCCATAGCAGCCTCAATCATCTTAACAGCATTGTAAGCTGGGCTCTGGAATGAGCTACGGCCACGAAGCTTGATGATGTTTGAACCACCCTGTACTGTGTGGTGCTTAATCTCTTCCCAACGCTCTGCAGAAAGACCCATCTCTGACAATGGCTTGCCATCGATCTTAACCTTAGAAGCGAATACTGCCATCTGCTCACCGTGACCACCGTATGTGTGTGCACCAGTAACCTTGTCCTGCTGTACGCCAAACTCGTGAGCCAATGCCTGCTGCAAACGAGTAGAGTCAAGTGCAGCGAGTGATGTGAGCTGATTAGCCTTCAAACCAGAGTGGATGAGAGCTGTCAATGCTGTAACGTCAGCTGGGTTGAAGATAACAACAACGTGCTTAACGTCTGGGCAGTACTTCTTGATATTCTCACCGAAGTCAGCTGCAATCTGGCAGTTACCCTTCAACAGGTCCTCACGTGTCATACCTTCCTTACGAGGAGCACCGCCAGAAGAGATGATGTACTTAGCACCAGTGAATGCCTCAGCAGGGTCAACGGTGTAAGAGAGGTTAGCACCTGGGAAAGCACACTGCTCCATCTCGTCAAATACACCATGAACACCTGGCTCATAGATATCGTACAGACAGATGTTAGGAGTGAGACCGAGTGTGAGAACGGTCTGAACCATGTTAGAACCAATCATACCGCCAGCACCGACGATAACGAGTTTTTCGTTTGTTAAATAATTCATAATAGATATTTAATTAAAAGTTAAATTCTCTTTTGTATCGATACGGCAAAGTTACGAAAAAAATGAGCATGTGAGAAAGATATTTTAGAATAAATGTGTTATTTATTATAAAAAGTAGAGGCTTTGCAAAGTCTGTCTATCAAATCGATTAATTCTTAGTCGGCTTGTCTTGGAAGTTCTGAATTTATTGTTTAACTTAGCAGCGTAAACAAAGTTGCTTTTACAAAGGAAGGGAGGATTTGTATAAGTTACTTCTATAGTAAATGAGATTTCTTAAGATTAAACCTTAAAAACAACGATATGACACATACAATTAATGAGCGTGTTGGCAGATTACGCTTCTGGATGAAAGAGAATGGGTTTACTGCTTTTGTTTTCCCAAGTAGTGATCCCCATAATAGTGAATATGTAGCTGACCATTGGAAGAGCCGTGAGTGGATATCAGGCTTTAGTGGGTCGGCAGGAACGGCAGTTGTCACTTTAGAACATGCTGCGCTATGGACGGATTCACGTTATTTTATTGCAGCTGAGAAGGAGTTGAACGGTACTGGCTTTCAGCTAATGAAGCTTCGTGTGGAGGGAACTCCGTCTGTGTCAGAATGGCTTGCAAGTGAACTGTCTACTTATGAAAGGGCTGTGGTTGGACTGGATGGGAATGTAAACTCTTTTGCAGAGGTTGCTGCGATGGAACAAGAGTTGGCGACAAAAGGGAACATTACAGTGCGAACAGATGCCGACCCTATGGCTGAACTTTGGACGGACAGACCTGTAATTCCTGATAATATGGTAAGTCTTCATCCGTTGGAATATTCTGGAGAATCAACATCGAGTAAGGTAAGTAGGGTTCGTAAGCATCTTTTAGATTGTGGTGCTGATGGATTATTAGTAACAGCTCTCGATGAGATTGCATGGGTGTTGAACTTGCGAGGGAGTGATGTGCACTGTAATCCTGTTTTTGTATCTTATCTATTGATTTCCCCCGAGAATATTACTTTATATATAAATAATGTAAAACTTCCCGATGATGTTAAAGCCTATTTGATGTCAGAACATATAGATGTACAGGCTTATGAATCGGTTGTAGAGGGACTTCGTTTATATGCGGGTAAATCGCTGTTAGTAGATATGTCCTCTACAAACTATTCGTTGGCAACGGCAGTGCCTTTTGAGAAGGTGCGTTCGGGTGTTTCTCCAATTGCCAGTATGAAGGCTGTAAAAAACAAAGTGGAGCAGGATGGCTTCCGTGCTGCGATGTTGCGGGATGGTGTGGCTGTGGTAAAATTCCTTGCGTGGCTAAAGTCTGCTGTTGAGGCTGGTGGACAGACGGAAATCTCACTTGATAATCGTTTAACGGCTTTACGTGCTGAACAGCCAAAGTTTAAGGGTATCTCTTTTGATACGATAGTAGGATATGAGGCGCATGGAGCTATTGTACATTATGAAGCAACGCCAGAGACGGATATTCCTATTCAACCACATGGTTTGGTGCTCATTGATAGTGGAGCGCAATATTTAGACGGTACGACAGATATTACAAGAACTATTGCTTTGGGTGAATTGTCAGAAGAACAGCGTCGAGTTTATACTTTGGTGTTGAAGGGACATATTCAACTTGATAGGTGTCGTTTTCCTGCAGGTGCGTGTGGATCACAGATTGATGCGCTTGCACGTGCACCGATGTGGCGTGAAGGGTATAACTACATGCATGGAACAGGGCATGGAGTAGGGAGTTATCTGAATGTGCATGAAGGTCCTCACCAAATACGCATGGAATGGCGTCCTGCCCCCCTTCAAGCAGGAATGACAGTTACTAATGAGCCTGGTATTTATCTGGAAGGAAAATTTGGTGTGCGTATAGAAAACACATTGTTGATTGTTCCTGCTGAATCTACAGCCTTTGGTGATTTTCTTAAGTTTGAAACACTTACGCTCGCACCGATTGATATGGCTCCAATTGTGCTTGAGATGTTGAGTACTGAGGAACGTGAGTGGCTTAATACCTATCATCGTCGTGTTTATGAAAGCCTATCGCCTCATTTGACAGAGGGTGAAAAAGAGTGGCTAAGAGTGGCAACATTACCAATTTAACGCTTGTGTAATACCGCTTAGAACATGATGTTAAGCAACCTTTGAAAAGAAGCGTGAAGGCTCTAAACAGTATGTTCTGAGCTGTAATAATGTCTTTTCTAAAGCCTTTTTAATCGATAAGAAAGTAGGAAAAAACCACAAATGTTTGGAAGTTAGGAGAATAAAGTGTAACTTTGCAGGCGCAAAAGTGGTATCATGCCCTTTTGTACTATGTTTAATTAATAAATAATTTAAAACAAAAAGCATGATTATTGTACCAGTAAAGGACGGTGAGAACATCGAGCGCGCGCTCAAGAAGTTCAAGAGAAAGTTTGAGAAGACAGGTGTTGTTAAGGAGCTTCGTGCTCGTCAGCAGTTTGACAAACCATCTGTTAAGAAGCGCTTGAAGATGGAACGTGCCGTTTACGTACAGCATCTTCGCGACGCAGAAGAGTAAAATCTTCTTTAAAAATTTGGCGGTTTGGATTAATTTCCGTAAATTCGTTGCCATATAAATGATTTGACAATGTGCCGATGGTAGAAAAGTTCTTAGATTACATTAAGTTTGAAAGGAATTATTCCCCGATGACAGTAATCAACTATCGTAAGGACTTAACGGAGTTCGAACGATTCTACAAGGAACTTGAACCTCAGCTCTCTTGGGAGTCTATAGACTCTGATATTGTCAGAAATTGGATGGAGTACATGATGGATAGAGGTAATTCTGCTTCGTCTGTCAATAGAAGACTCAGTGCGCTGAGGTCTTTCTATAGATTTGCACTTCGTCGTAAACTTATTGAAAAAGACCCTGTTCATGGTCTTCAAGGTCCTAAAAAACAAAAGCCTCTTCCTCAATTCTTAAAGGAGTCGGAAATGGAAAGGTTGCTGGATTCTAAGATGTGGACAGATAGTTATAAGGACGTACTCGAACGTACTATAATTATAACATTCTATGTAACGGGTATTCGTTTGTCAGAATTGATTGGTCTTGATGATAAAGATATTGACAATGTCACTTGTGAAATTAAAGTAACAGGTAAGAGAAATAAGCAACGAATTGTTCCCTTTGGTAAGGAACTTGCTGATGTGTTCGCTCAGTACCAAGAAGTACGCAACACGACAGTAAAAGGTGATTCCATAGCCTTCTTTCAAACAGAGAAGGGCAAAAGGATGACGACTGCACAGGTAAGAACTTTGGTTAAGAAGAATCTTTCAAAGGTGTCAACGTTGAAAAAACGTTCACCACACGTTCTTCGCCATACGTTTGCCACGGCAATGCTCAATCATGAAGCAGGACTGGAAAGTGTAAAGAAGCTGCTTGGCCATGAGAGTCTGTCAACGACAGAGATTTATACTCATACAACTTTCGAGCAGTTGAAGAAAGTCTATAAAAATGCCCATCCAAGGGCTTAACCTTTTAAAAACGGAGGTACCTATGGAAATTAAGATTCAGTCGATTCATTTCGACACAACCGAGAAGTTACAGGCCTTTATTACCAAGAAGGCTGAAAAATTAGAAAAGTCTTACGAAGACATTCAGAAAGTAGAGGTGCAATTGAAGGTAGAGAAACCTGCTACAGCATTAAATAAAACCACAAGTTTATCAGTAGTAGTTCCTGGTAATACCTTGTTTGTGGAGAAGACATGTGATACCTTTGAAGAAGGGATTGATCAGTGTTTAGATGCGATGAAGGTTCAGCTCACCAAGTTTAAGGAAAAACAAAGAAAGCATTAAAAAATCTCCGAAATATTTTGGAGATTAAAATAAAAAGTCTTACCTTTGCAGCCGTTTTACGACAAGTAGCCTTCGGCTGCAAAGTAATGCCTCTTTAGCTCAGTTGGCCAGAGCACGTGATTTGTAATCTCGGGGTCGTTGGTTCGAATCCGACAAGAGGCTCTCTTTGAAAGGGGGAATGCATTTGCTGACGGGTAGTTTCCAGAGTGGCCAAATGGGGCAGACTGTAAATCTGCTGCTTCTAGCTTCGGTGGTTCGAATCCATCACTACCCACTTCAGAAAATGTAATTTGCGGAAATAGCTCAGTTGATAGAGCACTAGCCTTCCAAGCTGGGGGTCGCGGGTTTGAGCCCCGTTTTCCGCTCTATGGTTTTGCTGTAATAGCTCAGTGGTAGAGCACTTCCTTGGTAAGGAAGAGGTCCTGAGTTCAACTCTCAGTTACAGCTCTGCTATTATTGTTGTTAATTTAGTGTAACTAAAAGCACAGATTATTCATTTAATATTAAATAAGAAAAAGCTATGGCTAAAGAAGAATTCGTGCGCACCAAACCGCATGTAAACATTGGTACTATCGGTCACGTTGACCACGGTAAGACCACTCTTACTGCAGCAATCTCAAAGGTTCTTCACGAGAAGGGCTTCGGTACAGAAGATGTTAAGTCTTTCGATCAGATTGATAATGCTCCTGAGGAGAAAGAGCGTGGTATTACCATTAACTCTGCACATATTGAGTACGAAACAGCTAACCGTCACTACGCACACGTAGACTGTCCAGGTCACGCCGACTATGTAAAGAACATGGTAACTGGTGCTGCTCAGATGGATGGTGCTATCTTGGTTGTAGCTGCTACTGATGGTCCTATGCCTCAGACTCGTGAGCACGTATTGCTCGCTCGTCAGGTAAACGTACCACGCTTGGTTGTATTCTTGAACAAGTGTGATATGGTTGACGATGCTGAGATGCTTGACCTCGTTGAGATGGAGGTTCGTGAGATCCTCGAGCAGTACGGTTATGAGGAGGATACTCCTATTATTCGTGGTTCTGCACTCGGTGCTTTGAACGGTGTTGAGAAGTGGGTAGACTCTGTAATGGAGCTCATGGATACTGTTGATACTTGGATTGAAGAGCCAGAGCGTGAGATTGACAAGCCATTCTTGATGCCTGTTGAGGACGTATTCTCTATCACAGGTCGTGGTACTGTAGCTACTGGTCGTATCGAGACTGGTATCTGTAAGGTAGGTGATGAGGTTCAGTTGCTCGGTCTCGGTGAGGATAAGAAGTCTGTTATCACTGGTGTTGAGATGTTCCGTAAGAACCTTCCAACAGGTCAGGCTGGTGACAACGTAGGTCTCCTCCTCCGTGGTATCGATAAGGCTGAGGTTAAGCGTGGTATGGTTGTTGTGCACCCAGGTGCTATTACTCCTCACGATCACTTCAAGGCATCTATCTATGTATTGAAGAAGGAAGAGGGTGGTCGTCATACTCCATTCGGTAACAAGTATCGTCCACAGTTCTACCTCCGTACAATGGACTGTACAGGTGAAATCCACCTCCCAGAGGGCGTTGAGATGGTTATGCCAGGTGACAACGTAGAGATTGAAGTTGTATTGATCTATAAGGTTGCTTTGAACGAGGGTCTTCGTTTCGCTATCCGTGAGGGTGGTCGTACAGTAGGTTCTGGTCAGATCACAGAGATCCTTCCAGACGTAAACTAATCAGTAATCTTATATTACAAGATATAGTTCCCGATTTTCTTGGGAATCGGGAACTAACTTACGGGTTTAGCTCAGTTGGTAGAGCACTGGTCTCCAAAACCAGGTGTCGAGGGTTCGAGCCCTTCAACCCGTGCAAAAAGAAAATATTTTATGTTTAATAAGATAGTTAATTATTGCAAGGCTTGCTACGACGAACTTGCGCATAAAACTACATGGCCATCACGCGCTCAACTTACACATAGTGCAATGGTAGTTATTTCTGCTTCCGTTATCATTGCATTGGTTGTGTTTGCAATGGACTCTGTGTTCCAACGCGTAATGGAATTTGTATATCCAAGATAATTCATTAGGAAATGGCAGATACAGAAAAGAAATGGTATGTTCTTCGTGCTGTCAGCGGAAAAGAGGCAAAGGTAAAAGAATATATCGATGCTCAATTACGTCTGAACGAAAAACTTGCTGAGCGTGTTTTTGAGGTTTTATTACCTATGGAAAAACACGCAACTGTGCGTAAAGATGGGAAGCGTGTTGTCAAGGAGAAATTAAGTCTCCCTGGTTATGTGCTTGTTCAGGCCAATATGACACCTGACGTAGCTTCTACGTTGCGTTTCATGCCTAATGTTTTAGGATTCCTCGGAGGTATGTCTGAACCATCACCAGTACGCCAAGCAGATATTAATCGTCTGTTGGGTAATGTGGAAGATACTGAACTTGAAGAGGTTCAGAATGTACCATATATGGTTGGTGAAAGTGTTCAGGTTACTGATGGTCCTTTTAGTGGTTTCCATGGTATCATCGAAGAGGTGAATGCCGAGAAGCATAAGCTGAAAGTGATGGTGATGATTTTTGGTCGTCAGAATCCATTGGAGCTAAGTTTTATGCAAGTCGCAAAAGAAGAATAGTGTTGTTACGGATACTATTCTACTATAGTTTAATTTTTTAATATTAACAAAAGAAATGGCTAAAGAAGTAGCTGGATTAATCAAATTACAGATTAAAGGTGGCGCTGCAAATCCTTCCCCTCCAGTAGGCCCTGCATTGGGTTCTAAGGGTATTAATATCATGGGATTTTGTAAGGAATTCAACGCCCGTACCCAGGACAAGGCTGGTAAAGTTCTTCCAGTCGTTATTACCTACTACAACGATAAGTCTTTCAGCTTTATCATCAAGACTCCTCCTGCAGCTGTACAGCTCATGGAAGCTGCTAAGGTGAAAGGTGGATCTGGAGAGCCAAACCGTAGAAAGGTTGGATCCGTAACTTGGGAGCAGGTAAAAGCTATCGCAGAAGACAAAATGCCAGATCTCAACTGTTTTACAGTAGAGAGTGCAATGAAGCTTATTGCTGGTACTGCTCGTAGTATGGGTATCACTGTAAAAGGGGACTTCCCTGGTAAATAATTTTAAACTTCAAAAGTAAAAATGAGTAAACTGACAAAAAATCAGAAATCAGTAGCTGAGAAGGTTGAAGCAGGGAAGGCATATTCATTGGCAGAAGCAGCACAGTTGGTAAAAGAAATTACCACTACTAAGTTTGATGCTTCTGTAGATGTTGATGTACGTCTCGGTGTTGACCCACGTAAAGCTAACCAGATGGTTCGTGGCGTTGTGTCACTCCCACATGGTACTGGTAAGGTTACACGTGTGCTTTGTCTCTGTACACCTGATCAGGAGGCTGCCGCTAAGGAAGCTGGTGCTGATTATGTTGGTCTTGACGAATACGTTGAAAAGATCAAGGGCGGATGGACTGATATTGATGTTATTATCACTATGCCATCATGCATGGGTAAGTTAGGTCCTTTGGGTCGTGTACTCGGTCCTCGTGGCTTGATGCCAAACCCAAAGAGCGGTACTGTGACTATGGATGTTGCTAAGGCAGTAAAGGACGTTAAGCAGGGTAAGATTGACTTTAAGGTTGATAAGGCTGGTATTATCCATACTTCAATCGGTAAGGTTAGTATGTCTCCTGAGCAGATTTATGGTAACGCGAAGGAGTTTATCTCTACTGTTATCAAGCTGAAGCCTGCTGCTGCTAAAGGTACATATATCAAGAGTATCTTTATTTCTAGCACAATGAGTAAGGGTGTCAAGATTGATCCTAAATCAGCTGAATAACTCTAAAAGTTTTGTACAATGAAGAAAGAAGTAAAAGATACAATTATCGCTGAACTCGGTGAGAAGTTAAAGAACTATCCTCATTTCTATTTGGTTGATGTAACTGGATTGAATGCTGAGGCTACAAGTTCTCTTCGCCGTAAGTGTTTCAAGAGCGAAATCAATATGGTTGTTGTGAAGAATAACCTTCTTCACAAAGCTTTTGAAGCTTCAGATGTAGATTTTGAACCACTGTATGGTTCTTTGAAGGGTAATACAGCAGTTTTGTTTTCTCAGACTGCTAATGTGCCAGCAAAGTTGTTGAAGGAGTATAAGAAGGAAGGTATTCCTGCTCTTAAGGCAGCTTACGCAGAGGAATCTCTGTTTATTGGTGCTGATAAACTCGAAGAACTTGCAGCTCTCAAGAGCAAGAACGAACTTATTGCAGACGTTGTGGCATTGCTACAGTCTCCAGCAAAGAACGTTGTTTCTGCTCTCCAGTCAGGTGCTGGCACCATCCATGGTGTGCTTAAGACTTTAGGCGAGCGTCCTGAGTAAAAAATCTAATAAAGTCAATAAGGTATATTATTTTTAGAACAAAAAATTAAAAATTTAGAATAAAATGGCAGACGTAAAAGCTATTGCAGAAGAGTTAGTAAATCTTACTGTTAAGGAAGTAAATGAGTTGGCAACTGTCCTCAAGGACGAGTATGGTATTGAGCCTGCAGCTGCAGCTGTTGCTGTAGCTGGTCCTGCTGCAGCTGCTGCAGGTGGCGCAGCTGAGGAGAAGTCAGATTTTGACGTAGTTCTTGTTGACGCTGGTGCTAACAAGCTCAAGGTTGTTAAGGCTGTTAAGGAGGCTTGTGGTCTCGGTTTGAAGGAAGCTAAGGACCTCGTAGATGGTGCACCTTCTACTTTGAAGGAGGGTATGGCTAAGGCTGAGGCTGAGAACCTGAAGGCTGCTATTGAGGCTGAGGGTGCTAAGGTTGAGTTGAAGTAATTCTACTTTTTCCTTACATTAATAAAAAATACGGTTAGGATTTACCAAGTAGGTGAGTCCTAACCTTTTTGTGTCTTTTGACATATATAGGGATTTCCCCTTTTTAGTCCGCCACTGGACTTTAAACATTTGAATATTTAATTTCAGTTATGGCATTAGAAAATAAACCCAGAGTAAATTTCGCCAGCGTTAAGAATCCGTATCCATATCCGGATTTCCTCGATGTGCAGTTGAAGTCTTTCCGTGACTTCTTACAGCTGGATACTCCGCCTGAGGAACGCAAGAATGACGGTTTGTATAAGGTGTTCGCAGAGAACTTCCCTATCACCGATACGCGTAATAATTTTGTCCTTGAGTTCCTGGATTATTATGTTGACCCACCAAGATATTCTATTGATGAATGTTTGGAGCGTGGCTTGACATACAGTGTACCTTTGAAGGCTAAGATGAAGCTGTATTGTACTGACCCAGATCATGAGGATTTCGGTACATTTATTCAAGATGTATTTTTGGGAACAATTCCATACATGACCAGCAATGGTACTTTTGTTATCAATGGTGCTGAGCGTGTTGTTGTTTCTCAGTTACATCGTTCTCCGGGTGTATTCTTTGGTCAGGGTGTCCATGCTAATGGTACTGTTCTTTATAGTGCACGTATCATTCCATTTAAGGGCTCATGGATAGAGTTTGCTACTGACATAAACAATGTCATGTATGCTTATATTGACCGTAAGAAAAAGTTGCCTGTAACCACGATGCTTCGTGCTATTGGTTATGAGTCTGACCGTGATATTCTTCAGATTTTTGATCTTTGCGAAGAGGTAAAGGTGAATAAGAAGAATATGAAGGCAGCTATCGGTCGCAAGATTGCTGGTAATGTCATGAAGTCTTGGACTGAAGACTTTGTTGATGAGGATACAGGCGAGGTTGTATCTATAGAACGTAATGAGGTTGTTGTAGAGCGTGAGACTATCATCACAGAAGACAATGTTGATCAGATTCTTGATAGCTCAGTTTCTTCAATCTTGCTACATAAGGATGAGGATGCTGCAAGTAAGTATTCTATCATCTTCAACACACTTGCCAAAGACCCAAGCCACTCGGAGATTGAGGCAGTAAATTATATTTATCGTCAGCTGCGTAATGCAGATGCTGCTGATGATGCAAGTGCACGTGAGGTATTCCAAAACCTTTTCTTCTCAGACAAGCGTTATGACTTGGGTGAGGTTGGTCGTTACCGAATCAATAAAAAGTTGAATTTGGAAACGGATATGGATGTACGTGTACTGACAAAGGACGATATCATTGAGATTATTAAGTATCTTATCAGCCTTATCAATTCAAATGCTACGGTTGATGATATTGACCACTTGTCAAATCGTCGTGTTCGTACTGTTGGAGAGCAGTTAGCTAACCAGTTCTCTGTCGGCCTTGCACGTATGAATCGTACTATCCGTGAGCGTATGAACGTTCGTGATAGTGAAGTGTTCCAGCCAACGGATTTGATTAATGCAAAGACTATATCAAGCGTCATTAACTCATTCTTTGGAACTAACCCATTGAGCCAGTTTATGGACCAAACCAACCCATTGGCAGAGGTAACTCATAAGCGTCGTCTTTCTGCTCTTGGTCCTGGTGGTCTGTCTCGTGAGCGTGCAGGTTTCGAGGTACGTGACGTTCACTATACCCATTATGGTCGTCTTTGTCCTATTGAGTCTCCTGAAGGTCCTAACATCGGATTGATTTCATCACTCTGTATGTATGCTAAGATTAATGATCTTGGCTTTATCGTTACACCATATCGTCGTGTGAAGGATGCTAAGGTGGACATGGATAATAAGGATGTAGTCTTCTTGACAGCAGAGGAGGAAGAAGAGCAGATTATCGGACAGGGTAATGCACCATTGAATGCAGATGGTACATTTATCCGTGATGTTGTTAAGTGTCGTCAGGATGCTGATTATCCAGTAGTTACTCCAGACTCCGTTGCTCTTATCGACGTATCTCCACAACAGATTGCATCTGTGTCAGCAGGTTTGATTCCATTCTTGGAGCATGACGACGGTCACCGTGCATTGATGGGATGTAACATGATGCGCCAGGCTGTTCCTTTGCTTCACAATGATGCACCTATTGTTGGTACAGGTCTTGAGAAGCAGGTATGTGAGGACTCACGTACTATGGTTACTGCAGAGGGTGATGGTGTTATCGAGTATGTTGATGCTACAACAATCCGTATTCTCTATGATCGTACAGATGATGAGGAGTTTGTAAGTTTCGAGCCTGCTCTTAAAGAGTATCGCATTCCTAAGTTCCGTCGTACTAACCAGAACATGGTTGTAGACCTTCGACCAATTTGTGATAAGGGTCAGCGCGTGAAGAAGGGTGATATCCTTACAGAGGGTTATGCAACAGAGAATGGTGAGTTAGCATTGGGTCGTAACCTTGTTGTGGCTTACATGCCTTGGAAGGGTTACAACTATGAGGATGCTATCGTTATTTCTGAGCGCATGGTTCGTGAGGATGTATTGACTTCTGTTCATGTTGATGAGTATTCTCTCGAAGTTCGCGAAACTAAGCGTGGTGTTGAGGAGTTTACTGCTGATATTCCTAACGTAAGTGAGGAAGCTACTAAGGATCTTGACGATAATGGTATTATCCGTATTGGTGCTCGTGTTGAGCCAGGTGATATCATGATTGGTAAGATTTCTCCTAAGGGTGAAAGCGATCCTTCTCCAGAAGAGAAACTTCTCCGTGCTATCTTCGGTGACAAGGCTGGTGATGTTAAGGATTCTTCTTTGAAGGCTAATCCATCATTGAGCGGTGTTGTTATTGATAAGAAACTCTTTAGCCGTGCTATTAAGACACGTGAGAGCAAGCGTCAAGATAAGAATATTCTTGCTAAGATTGATGAGGAGCAGGAGGCAAAGATTAATGACTTGAAGGACCTCTTGGTTGATAAGTTGCTCGAACTGACTGAGGATAAGGTTTCAGAGGGTGTTAAGGACTACTCTGATGCTGAGATTATCACTAAGGGAAGCAAGTTTACAGTTGCTGCATTGAAGAACCTCGATTATGAGGGAATCCAATCAAATGGCTGGACTGATGATGAGCATACCAACCTCCTGATTCAGAAGTTGATTATGAACTTCATCCGCAAGTACAAGCAGATGGATGCTGAGATGAAGCGTAAGAAGTTTGCTATCACTATTGGTGATGAACTTCCATCAGGTGTATTGCAGATGGCTAAGGTTTACATTGCTAAGAAGCGTAAGATTCAGGTGGGTGATAAGCTTGCAGGTCGTCACGGTAACAAGGGTATCGTATCAAAGGTCGTACGTACAGAAGATATGCCATTCCTCGAGGATGGTAGTCCTGTAGACTTGGTATTGAACCCAATGGGTGTGCCTTCACGTATGAACCTTGGTCAGATTTTCGAGGCTATCCTTGGTGCTGCAGGTCGTAAGTTGGGTGTTAAGTTTGCTACTCCTATCTTCGATGGTGCTAAGCTCTCTGATTTGAAGGAGTGGACAGATAAGGCAGGTCTGCCAAATCTCTGTTCAACCTATATCTATGATGGTGAAACCGGTGAGAAGTTCGACCAGCCAGCTACAGTGGGTATTACTTACTTCTTGAAGTTGGGCCACATGGTTGAGGATAAGATGCACGCTCGTAGTATCGGTCCATACTCATTGATTACACAGCAGCCACTTGGTGGTAAGGCACAGTTTGGTGGTCAGCGTTTCGGAGAGATGGAGGTCTGGGCTATTGAGGCCTTCGGTGCATCTCATGTTCTCCAGGAAATCTTGACAATCAAGTCTGATGATGTAGTTGGTCGTTCAAAGGCTTACGAGGCTATCGTTAAGGGTGAACCAATGCCAACTCCAGGTATTCCAGAGTCACTGAACGTGTTGTTACACGAGCTTCGTGGTCTCGGTCTCAGTGTCAAACTTGATTAATACGTACACCCCATAATAGAAGTAAAACATGGCTTTTAAGAAAGATAATAAAGTAAAGAGTAATTTCAGCAAGATTACTATCGGACTGGCTTCACCTGAAGAGATTCTTGAGAACTCTTTTGGTGAGGTAACCAAGCCAGAGACTATCAACTATCGTACCTATAAACCAGAACGTGATGGTTTGTTCTGCGAGCGTATCTTCGGTCCAACAAAGGATTACGAGTGTGCCTGCGGTAAGTACAAGCGTATCCGTTATAAGGGTATTGTCTGCGATCGTTGTGGTGTTGAGGTAACTGAGAAGAAGGTACGTCGTGAGCGTGCTGGACATATTGAATTGGTTGTCCCTGTTGCTCATATCTGGTATTTCCGTAGTCTTCCTAACAAGATTGGTTACCTTCTTGGTATGCCAACAAAGAAGCTTGATGCTGTTATTTACTATGAGAAATATGTTGTCATCCAGCCGGGTGTCGTAGAGGGTATGAAGAATGCCGATACTGAAGAGGATTTGAATGGTTCTCATAAGTTCGACCTTCTTTCAGAGGATGAGTATCTCGATATCCTTGATAATAAACTCCCAGAGGGTAATGAGCGTTTGGATGATTCTGATCCAAGCAAGTTCATTGCTAAGATGGGTGCAGAGGCTATTTATGACCTCCTCACAGGCATTGATCTTGATCGTTTGGCAGGTGAATTGCGTGACCGTGCAACAACTGACTCAAGTCAGCAGCGTAAGACAGAAGCTTTGAAGCGTCTGCAGGTTGTAGAGGGCTTCCGTCAGTCAATCGGTGTGAATAATCCAGAATGGATGATTATGAAGATTATCCCTGTTACTCCACCAGAGCTTCGTCCATTGGTTCCATTGGATGGAGGACGTTTCGCAACATCCGACCTTAATGACCTCTATCGTCGCGTTATCATCCGTAACAATCGTTTGAAGCGTTTGATGGAGATTAAGGCTCCTGAGGTTATTCTGCGTAATGAGAAGCGTATGCTTCAGGAAGCTGTTGACTCACTTTTCGATAACAGCCGTAAGTCTTCTGCTGTAAAGAGTGAGAGCAATCGTCCATTGAAGTCACTCTCTGACTCTCTGAAGGGTAAGCAGGGACGTTTCCGTCAGAACCTCCTCGGTAAGCGTGTTGACTATTCTGCGCGTTCAGTAATTGTCGTTGGTCCAGAGTTGAAGATGGGTGAGTGCGGTCTGCCTAAGTTGATGGCAGCAGAACTTTACAAGCCATTCATTATTCGTAAGCTCATTGAGCGCGGTATTGTGAAGACTGTAAAGAGTGCTAAGAAGATTGTAGACCGTCGTGAGCCTGTAATTTGGGATATCCTTGAGAATGTAATGAAGGGTCACCCAGTTATGTTGAACCGTGCCCCGACACTTCACCGTCTTGGTATTCAGGCGTTCCAGCCTAAACTTATTGAAGGTAAAGCTATTCAGTTGCATCCATTGGCATGTACAGCGTTTAACGCTGACTTCGATGGTGACCAGATGGCTGTTCACCTCCCATTGAGTAATGAGGCTGTGTTGGAGACACAGGTGTTGATGCTTCAGAGCCATAACATCCTTAATCCAGCTAATGGTGCGCCTATTACCGTTCCTTCACAGGATATGGTGCTTGGTCTCTACTATATTACAAAGATTCGTCCAGGTGCTAAGGGCGAAGGTCTTACATTCTACGGCTCAGAAGAAGCTATTATCGCTTACAATGAGAAGAAGTGTGACCTCCACTCACAGGTAAAGGTAATCGTCGATGACCTCGTTGATGGTAAACTCCAGAAACGTATGGTTGAGACATCAGTTGGTCGTGTAATTGTTAATCAGATTATCCCAACTGAGATTGGATACTTCAACGGTATTATCTCTAAGAAATCACTTCGTGGTCTTATCGCTGACGTTATTAAGGCTGTTGGTATGGCTCGTGCTTGTGAGTTCCTTGATGGTATCAAGAACCTTGGTTACCGTATGGCATATGTTGCAGGTCTTTCCTTTAACCTCGACGATATCATCGTTCCTGTTGAGAAAACTGATATCGTTGGTAAGGGTCAGAGTGAGGTTGACCAAGTGAAGGCTAACTATGAAATGGGTTTCATCACTGATAAGGAGCGTTACAATCAGGTAATTGATGCGTGGACACACGTAAACAATAACCTTAAGCAGGCTGTTATGAAGCACATGACAGAGGCTGATCAGGGATTTAATGCTGTATATATGATGCTTGACTCTGGTGCCCGTGGTTCTGCTGACCAGATTGCTCAGCTTGCTGGTATGCGTGGTCTTATGGCTAAGCCACAGAAGGCAGGTGCTGAAGGTGCTCAGATTATTGAGAACCCAATTATCTCTAACTTTAAGGAGGGTATGTCTGTGTTGGAGTACTTTATTGCTTCTCACGGTGCTCGTAAGGGTCTTGCTGATACGGCTATGAAGACTGCCGATGCAGGATACTTGACACGTCGTCTTGTTGACGTTTCTCATGATGTTATCATCAATGAGGAGGATTGTGGTTCACTCCGTGGTCTTGAGTGTCGTGCCTTGAAGAATGGTGATGAGACAATTGCAAGCCTCTATGAGCGTATCTTGGGTCGTGTGTCAGTTCATGATGTTATCAATCCAACAACTGGTGATATTATCGTTGCTGCAGGTGAGGAGATTACAGAGGCAAAGGCACAGGCTATTGAAGATTCACCAATTGAGATGGTAGAAATCCGTTCTGTACTCACTTGTGAGAGCAAGAAGGGTGTATGTAAGAAGTGTTACGGACGTAACCTTGCTTCTGCACGTATGGTACAGATGGGTGAGGCTGTTGGTGTCATTGCTGCACAAGCTATTGGTGAGCCTGGTACACAGCTTACTCTTCGTACGTTCCATGCTGGTGGTGTGGCTGGTAATGCTGCGGCTAATGCAACTATTACAGCTAAGAGTGATGCAAAGATTGAGTTTGAGGAACTTCGTACCGTACCATTCGTTGATGAGAATGACAAGGAGTGTGAGATGGTTGTTAGCCGTTTGGCTGAAATTCGCTTTGTAGATCCTAACACTGGTATTGTACTCCTTACAGATAATGTTCCATATGGTAGTTCTCTTTACTTTAAGTCTGGGGATACTGTCAAGAAGGGTGATATGATTTGTAAGTGGGACCCATTCAATGCTGTTATTGTTAGTGAATATGCAGGTGTTCTCCGTCTACATGACGTTATAGAGGGTGTTACTTATAAGGCTGAAACCGATGATGCTACAGGTCTTACAGAGCGTATCATTATCGATTCTCGTGATAAGACAAAACTCCCTACTGTTGATATTGTCAAGGTTGGTGCTAAGAAGGGTGCTGATGGTCTTTATGCTGCATCTGATATCCTTGGTACATATAACCTCCCTGTAGGTGGTCACTTGGAGCAGGTACTTCTTGATGGTGCTGAGATTAAGACGGGTATGACACTTGTTAAGATTCCACGTTCTGTCGGTGGTGCTGGTGATATTACTGGTGGTCTTCCACGTGTTACCGAGCTCTTTGAGGCTCGTAACCCATCTAACCCTGCTGTCGTATCTGAAATTGATGGTGAGATTACTATGGGTAAGGTGAAGCGTGGTAACCGTGAGATTATCGTGACTTCTAAGACTGGTGAGCAGCGTAAGTATCTTGTTAGTCTGTCTAAGCAGATTCTTGTGCAAGAGCATGATGCTGTTCGTGCTGGTACTCCATTGTCTGATGGTATCATCACACCTGCTGATATCTTGTCTATCATGGGTCCAACAGCTGTTCAAGAGTATATTGTTAATGAGGTTCAGGACGTATATCGTTTGCAGGGTGTGAAGATTAATGACAAGCACTTTGAGATTATCGTTCGTCAGATGATGCGCAAGGTACGTATCGACGATCCAGGAGATACTACATTCCTCGAGCAAGAACTTGTTGACAAACTTGACTTTGCTGAGGAGAATGATCGTATCTGGGGTAAGAAGGTTGTTACCGATCCAGGTGATTCAGAAAACTGCTATAAGGGTCAGATTCTCTCTGTACGTAAGTTACGTGATGAGAACTCAAGCCTTAAGCGTCGTGACCTCAAGCTTGTTCAGGTGCGTGATGCCGTTCAGGCAACTGCTACCCAGATTCTTCAGGGTATCACTCGTGCTGCCCTCGGTACGAAGAGCTTCATGAGTGCTGCTTCCTTCCAGGAGACAACTAAGGTTCTCAACGAGGCTGCTCTCCGTGGTAAGAGCGATAACCTTGAGGGTATGAAGGAGAATGTTATCTGTGGTCACCTTATTCCTGCCGGTACTGGTCTTCGCCAGTGGCAGAAACTCGTTGTTGGTTCGCAAGAAGAGCACGAGCGTATGGAGGCTAACAAGAAGAATGTTCTTGACTTCGCTAAGCAAGAGGCAGAGGCTACACAGGAGTAATCCTAACCTCTCATACATAAGATTAAAAGGGATTTGCAATAATTTTGCAAGTCCCTTTTTTGTATATTGCTTTAGCTGTCTAAGTTCATTATTAGAACGAAAGGTGATGGTGTAAAGGTCAAATTTATTCATTAATCCCAAATCTCTAAATGATGAAGATTCTAACATAGTTAACTCTCTTATTCTTAAAAATTATAATAGTATTTTGATTTAGCTTACCAAATGTTAAAATAGCATTATTTTATGTTTTTCTTTTGCTTTTATAAAAATATCTTTCTACTTTTGGCATCGTAAAACAACAGATTGTGAATCTTCCTCTTCTTTCCAAGAGCAAGACTGTTTAACAGCCGTACAGAGGGGACTTCAAGAAGTTGTTGAGGTTTTCTCTTTTTTGTTTTCTGGTNAAGGAGATGATAAGGGTGCCTCGTTTATCATTTTTTTTCNAANAANTNAAAANTTNTCAATTATGAGTTCATTTAGAGCAACTTTGGAATTAGGTGGTAAGGAGTATGACGTACTCTACTCTAACTACGAGTTCAGCCGTACAACTGACAAGAAGGGTCAGCCTGCATCAAGCATCTCTGGCGGTCGTATCAGTGTAACTATNGAGTCTACTGATGACACTTCTACNATCGAGGCTATGCTTAACAGCCAGTTNAANCCTGTTGAGGGTAANATNGTTTANAAGAAGAGCGANGAGGATGCTAAGATGAAGGAGATTTCTTTCAAGAATGCTTACATCGTTCATTACAAGGAGACACTCGACGTTAACAACGAGGCNCCNATGAC
>NZ_JACD01000008.1:0-21631 GCF_000517825.1 Prevotella sp. ICM33 | reverse complement strand
TGTTTTATAAAGGCTCAACACCCAACAACCATCACCCAACACCGGTATAATTACCCCCCCAGTTAGATGGTTTTAGAACGGCAGATAAACTGCATGATAAATGTAATTAGGTGTGATGTTTATCTGCCTTCTACAAACAACTTATTCCTATTAGCCTAATTAGGCTATTTGGTCTAATTGGACTAATTAGGCTAATAACTTATTATTCTGTCATAATTTTTCACATCATAATTTTGAATACATGCTCTTTTGGCTCCTAAAAGATACCTAATTGACTTGCTAAAGGTGCTCTTTAAGACTCTTACTAACGCCCTTTTGAAGTCCAATTAAGCACCTTTTACTTTGCCATTTTATAACTAATTGATTTGCTGTTGATTACAGACCTGCTTTTTGTATGTGGTTTTGCCGTTATTTATTGATGTCTTATTCGAAATTATGTAATGATTTTTCAAACTCTTGTCTGCAGAATTTCGAAGTCTAAAAAGAAATGATTTTTAATGTCAGAGGATGATAAAAGGACAGATAGTTGACTGTATTAGCTATGTTTTTATTGAATGTGTAACTTCGATTCTTCTGCAAAAGCAATACGGAAGAACCGAAAAGCGAAGAGTAGATAGCTTCGATACCTATAAAGGAGTATCAAAACTCATCCGCTCTTGGGTTATGGGATGGGTGAACTCAAGGTGAGCTGCGTGTAACCAAAGGCGTTCAGCTCGTTGTCCGTAGAGGTTATCACCAATGATAGGAGTACCCAATCCGTCTGGATGAGCACAATGAACGCGCAGCTGGTGGGTACGACCTGTCAGCGGATAGAGCTCAATCTTCACTGCTTTCAATGTTTCTTTTCCGTATGTTGTCTTACCGATAAGGCGATACTCGGTGATAGCTGGCTTCCCATTAGTTCTATCAACACGCTGCCGAGGACGGTCGTCTGGGTCGGGAGAGAGTGGAAGTTCTATCCGTCCCTCTGCTGGTAACTGCTTTTCGAGGATAGAGAGAGGAAGCAGAGCAACATACTTCTTCTTTACTGTTCGCCTAATAAACTGTGCTTGCAAAGCCTTATGAACCTCAGAAGTACGCGCAACAACGAGCAAACCACTTGTTGCCATGTCTAATCGATGTACCATAAATGCATCGCTCTTACCCTTCCATCGCTCGCAAAGAATACTATAAATGGATGCTTGATTGCCTTTTCCAGCAACAGAAAGTAAGCCCGATGGTTTGACAACTACTGCAAGATAATCGTCTTCATAGAGTATTTGTAGTCTTTCAGAAAGAGCTAATTCGGTTTTATTATCTGTCCTATTGCAATCCTTATCGTCAACGTCTATCCCTTCCAACATCCACTCCAAGATAGGTTTACACTTTCCATTGCAAGCAGGATAGTAGTTTCCATGCTGTCTAATCTCGGTCTTTGGCGATGGTCCCCACCAAAACATAGCCATGCTAATAGGCTTATAACCATGAAGAAAGGCATATTGTAAGAGCTTTGGTTCACAGCATTCACCTGCACCAGAAGGCGGAAGTAGTGAAGCTGCGAGACTCTCCTTGGCAGTACGTTCAGCAGTATTTACACTTGTTATATGGGCAGCCTTCGTACGTGCAGGACTGTTCTGCAGATAGTAATCACGGAAGATATCGAGTAAGTTCTTACGTTCTCCGCGTGCATTGAGCATAGAGAATTGGGAGAAAAGCCAACGTTGTAGACGGTCAGACTTCATTTTCCGCTCTCGTTTCCAAGCTGTTATCTGTTCTTGATATCTGTTCATAACTGTCTGTGCAGCGGTAATCTGTTCAGTATAAGCCTTTTTCTTACGTTGCAATTCGGCTTTAAGAAACTGGCTCTGACGTGTCATCTCGTTGCGTTCTGCCTCTGAAATAAAAGCCTCTTTACGGCGTTTGTCACGTAAGAACTTAGCTCCTTGCATCACTTTCCGTGCTTCGTCGATAGCCTTTTCTGCCTCTTGCTGAATCTTTTTTAGGTTTTCCTGTGCCTGTCGATAGGCTGTTGAGGCTTTTAGTTGGGCTATCTTTTGATTCAATTGGGTAATCTCTGCCTCATGAATCTTGAAGTAACCATCGGGCTGGAGATAGTCGAAAACAGCAGGAACAAAGTCTTCTCCCTCATCAGCTATCTGTCCTGAGTAGGCTTGCAGATAACCAATCTCTCCGTTTCGCTCAACAATCAGAACGCCATACATCTTTCCTTCGATTGGTTCCATAGGGAAATCTGCCTGCAACTGGTTGACTGCTGCACGGCAAAGAGCGTCCGGTTCGTAATCGAAAGGATTATTAAACCGAGCGGGTAGGGGCTGTTCTGATAGGATAGGATGGAACTTCATGGTGCAAAGGTAAGGAAAAGTTGACGAGTAGACAAGCTGACGAGTAGACGAGTTGATTGTTTTGGAGTTGACAAGTAGACAAGTTGACGAGTGAACAAGTTACTTGCTTTTGAGGAAATATGAAGATTGTTGGAGAAATGAAAAGCAACAATAAAAGGAAAAAACACGCTTTTCTCTTAGAAAAACATTAATTTTGTCGCTATGAAAAAATACTTACTTGTATTTCTGATGCTGATATGCTGTGGTTTATCTGTGAAGGCACAGCAACAGAACAAAGGTGGGAAGACCCGCCCAAAGGTGGGACTTGTACTTGGTGGTGGTGGTGCGAAAGGTGCTGCAGCCATAGGAATACTAAAGGAGTTGGAGCGAGAAAAGATTCCTGTTGACTATATTGCCGGAACAAGTATAGGAGCGATTATTGGCGGATTATACGCACAGGGCTATCGTGCAGATGACCTCGAAAAACTCTTCCGCTCGCAGAATTGGCTGGCACTTTTGGCAGATAGAGACACAACATTGGTTGGAAAGGTCTATAAAGAGGAAGATGGTGTAATCTATCTCTTCGGCTTTCCTGTGCGTAAAAAGGCTGATGCTGATAAAAATACAGGGTTCTGGATGTTGCATGGTGACCATGTCTATAATTTCCTTGACTCACTCGTCAGTCGTTCTCCCGTACAACGTGGTACCGTTAAGCGGGCTATTCCCTTCTCGTGTGTAGCCTTTGACATCCGTCGTCAACAAGAAATAGTCCTTGATACTGGTTCTTTAGCGCGTAATATGCGTGCCAGTATGGCTATTCCCGGTGCGTTCAAACCTGTGCAGATAGACACGCTGATGCTGGTGGATGGTGGTATGGGCAATAATCTTCCAGTGGATGTTGTACGAAAGATGGGGGCAGATATCGTTATTGCCGTTGACCTTCAACAGCGCAAACATGATGACTATCGTTCGCCTTTTGGCTTTCTGAAGGGACTGGGAGGTATCTTAGATTGGTTGGCAGAACGTCCTGATATAAAGAAATATAATGTCAATCGCACGAAAGCCGACCTCTATATTAATCCCGATTTAGGTTCTTATGGTGTCACCGACTTCAATGCAAAGGCGATAAAAGCTATCCTTAAAATAGGCGAGGATACGGGTATTCAGTATCGAAAGCAGTTGGAGACGTTTATGAAAGACCATCAACGATGAATTATTTTCATGAAAATAAATATTTTTCTTTATGAAAGTAAATATTTCTTTTCACGTAAATAAATCTTTTTGTTCATGAAAATAATCAGTAACAATGCTGTTTTAAGGCTTTCAAAACAGCATTGTTAGACTTGAAAAATCGTATTTTTAAAGGCTTAAAGTTATCCTTTCTTCGTTCCACAGCTATCTTGTATGCGCTCATAAAACTGTCCGAGGATGTTGAGCATATCATCTGGCAAGTAGCTGATTGCCTTTTCGATTATCCATTCTGGCACAGGATAATAGGCTTCGGCAACCGAACCAGCGATGCAAGCCTTCGTGTCGGTATCACCATCACATAGTACAGCGAGGCGGATAGTCTCCTCAAAGCTATTAGCATCCATGAAACAACGCAGTGCCATCGGTACGGTTTCCTGACAGGTTCCATCAAAGTGTCCTTCAGAACCAATCTTCTTAATGTCCCGCATAGGTGGTAACTCGTAGCCAAAGAACTTTTCAACTTTGCGCTCGACATCCGACTTAGAAAAGCGCATCAAGCGTAGCCAACAAATCGCTTCAGCAATACATTGTGCACCCTTAATGCCTTCGGGGTGATTATGACTTACGATAGCACTCTTCTTAGCTTCCTCAATTACATCCTCCCACTCGTCGAATAGCCACCCAATAGGGCTGACACGCATGGCAGAACCATTACCAAATGAATCCGTAGGCTGGGGATTATCGGAGTTAATCCATTGATAGAAACGATTGCCATATCCGCCCATTGGGTCTGGATAACGCCGACACCAATCGAGCAGACTCTCCTGATAGTCACGTTCATTCAGCACCGCATCGGCAATAGCGATGGTGCAAATCGTATCATCTGTGTAAGAACAATCGGGTGTAAAAAGCTCAAACCCTTGCTGTGGAGCTGCTCCGAATTCGAAGCGTGAGCCTACAATATCTCCTATAATAGCACCAATCATAAAGCCTCTTCTTTAGTCTCTCTGTTGCTTGAGAGCGTTTGAAAAATACTATGGGGGTATATGTTTCCTTTAGGTTGTTAGTAGTAAATCTACATAAAAATGATAATCAGACTCTTCTCTCTTACAAGGGAGAGGATAAGAAATGATGTTTAGTACTCCGACCGGGAATCGAACCCGGATCAAAGGTTTAGGAAACCTACGTTCTATCCATTGAACTATCAGAGCGAGTTTTTCAAGCTTTACTTTGCTACCATAGGATAGCTGTGCAATAGCTCTTGTCTGCAAAGTTAGGAAAAAAAAGTTATATATATTGTGAAACAATTGATTTTTTACCTTTCCCTTATCGTTCTTGCTGGTGTTTTTTACCTAAATAAGGCTGTACCAAGAGGCATTGTGTGCTACTTGATACAGCCTGTCTTATTGTTATAAAAGTAGGATTCTCCTTGCTTTTATGCTCCGTGGAAGAGATACTCCTGCTGAATGTCTTGTGTCATCAGTGTAAAGAGTTTCTCTTGTAGACGATCGGCAAGGTCGAGAGCACTGTTAAGAATCTTATCAGAGAACGCCTGTAACAGGTCTTGTGCATGGAGAGGTTGCGTCTTGTAGATGCGTAGATATTCTTCTTCCATCTCACATTGACGCTGATCGGTCTCAGCTTCAAACTTTGCATACGCCTCTTTGATGACAGGAGCATACTTGTTATAGTTGGTCATACCCAATACCATTATCTTGCGGAACTTCCAGTAAGCAGAGTCATCACTTGACTCGCCATTACCCTTTGTGTAAGCCTCTGGATAAGAAGTAATGCCCTGATAGAGTGGGAGGAACACACCGAGGTCTGCCATACCCATAGCAACATAATTCACACAACCGATAGCCTGTGGCAGTTCTGGGCGTACCTGCAAGAGATGGGTCTGTGTGGTACGGAAGATAGAGACAGGACGGTAAGGCTCCTTCGGATTGCTATTGAGATATGGGTCGTGCTCCGTATTGTCGTAGTGGAAGCGGAATGCCGTGCGAAGTTCGGTCAGTGTGACCTTATGAGCAGCTTTTGCAAAGACAGGGAAGGTGTTCTTTGTTACGTCATTCTTAATCTCTGGAGAGAAGAACTGCTGCAAACCCCATACACGTGGGTAGTTATAGGTGGTGTCGAGTTTGATATCACGTGCGTAAGCCTCATGGAAATCAAAGGCACCCTGTGCTGGATTGTAAAGTCCATGCTTCTCAGCAAACTCAATCAAGTCGGCTGATGCGAGATAATTTTCCTTATCATTAGGGTCGTATGTACGGAAGCGGCTCTGGTTACCAGTAACGAAATACTGATCTTTTGGCATACGGCAAGCCAACCAACGATGGCCGCAAGCTGTCTCCAAGTACCATATCTCCTTGCTATCTACAAAGCCAATGCCGAAGCCTTCAGCAATACCATACTTCTCGATGAGCATACCCAATCGCTCAACACCTTCGCGGGCGGTGTGGACGTAAGGTAGGGTAATGTTGAAGACAGAGTTCTCTGCCACACCATTCTCGACCAATGGGTCATGTTTCAACACCTCGTCACTACTGAAGATACTCTCCGTAGCACTCATTCCCACACCTGCTGTGTTGAAACCAGCACTGCCCCAATGACCGTGAAGATTATACGGAGAAAGGGCAGAATAGCCTAAAGCCTTCTCTGGGAGTTCGCAACGGAAAGGACTATCCTTTGCAACGAACTCACGTGGACCATTGTCTGTACCCTCAAATATCTCGTAGTTCTTAGCTTCCATAGCGTCCCAGTCCTCTGAACGCGCTACTATCATAGAACCATCAGCAGTCTGTTCTTGACCAATGATGATGGTTGTACACTCTGAAGGAAGTTTGTGCTCAATTTGCACTTTGTTTGTTTTCATAAGCTTAAAAGTCTTAGTTCTTATTGTTAATTATTGATGACAAATATAGTAAATAATCGTGGAAGTGGTGTAAGAAGTTAGGATAAAAAAGGTAAATAAGTGGGGTTATGGTGCAAAATACCCATATATAGTTAATACTATTGTGTCTTTTATAGTGTTTGAGGTTGGAATATAGAGGGAAAAGTGTTATTTTTGCAGAGTGTGATATATGATAATAATGTTTGCTGAAAGGTGTTAAACATGTGATTATGAAGAAAGTTAAGTTTCTTGTTTTTTTGTTGAGTCTTTGTATGATACTTCTTTCTTGTACCGATAAGAAGCCCGTTAGTCAGGCAAAGGAGCTGTCGGTGCAACGGGACGATAGTGTGCCTGTAAAGAAGGTTGATAGTGTTAAGGTTGCGAAGAAGACACCACTAACATATAAGATTCTTGTTCCTTTTAATTATCGTTTGTGTAATCCAGATACGATAATTAACCGGAATTGGGTTGAACTCTATAAAGATGGGAAGGATTATTATGTTGGTAAAGCTCGGTATGGTATTGAGATGAGAGAGGATGCGTGCTCAAGTACTATTCCAACATACTTGGCAGAAAAGCGAAACACGATATTGTTTGTCAATCAGTTGCCAATAAAGAAGGGAAAAGTTAAGATTGCTGATGTTGCATTTTCAGATAGTACCTACTTGGAACCAGGCTCTGTAAGGAATTTTACTTTTGCTGGAAAGCATTACAAGTTAGAGGCAAAGGCGCAGGGAGAAAGCCAATTAAAGAACTATACATTATTGCTGAATGGGGAACGAATAGTTAGGGAGGCAAGGGTCGATGCAGCAAGTTTTGCACTTCTGTTTGCAGGTGACTTGGATGGAGATGGGAAGTTAGACCTTGTTCTTTCCTTGCCTACAGATTATGAGGAACTCCGTGTTGCCTTGTTCTTATCATCTTGTGCGCCTCCTGGTTTGCAAATGGGTAAAGTCGCAGAGATAGAGGATGACTTCAGTTGTTAAGCCCTTCCTGTTTTTTATTCGTTGTAGAATGGATATTGGATAAAAAGTATTATATTTGTAAAGTGTTTGAAACAGAGATAAAGCGATTAACTTGTCAACTTGTTAACTCGTCAACTATAAAAAGATATAACTTGTTAACTCGTCAACTTGTTAACTCGTCAACTATAAAAAGATATGCTTCAGGAAAGTCCAATACAACTCTTACAACGTCAGCGTTTACTGCTCCAAATGGAGTATTATGCCGAGAAAGAAGCCTTTAGAAAGCAGACTGAGGCTGCAGGTATGCAGCGGAAAGTGAAGCGAGGTGACGCTTGGTTCCCATTAAGGGTGGGCAAACGGTTTTATAATGGACTCAACCAACTGTGCATTGAGGTATTTCGTACACAGGATGGGGATATCGAACATAACTTTGAATGTGGTAGACCACTCCTTTTCTTTAAGTTTATTGAGAAAGGGGAGGGGACTCCTAATAAGGCAGTTCAACTGAAATACTATGGTTTTACAGGTACGGTATCTTATGTAGAAGGCGACAGAATGGTTGTTGCTGTCCCTGATTCTGCACCCTTGTTAGACCTCCAATCAGCTTCAGAACAGGTTGGTTGTCAATTAGGTTTTGATGAAACGAGTTATCAAATGATGTTCGATGCGTTAGACCGTACCATGAAAGCAAAGGGAAATAGGCTTGCCTATCTTCGCGATTTATTCTATTCACGACAAAAGGTTGAGAAGTTCTCCTTTGCTCCGATTCGATTACCTTGGCTGAATCCGACACAAGAAAAGGCTGTCAACGAGGTGTTATGGGCAAAAGATGTGGCGGTAGTTCATGGTCCACCAGGAACAGGTAAGACAACAACATTGGTCGAAGCGATCAACGAAACACTGATGCGAGAGAGTCAGGTTATGGTTTGTGCGCAGAGTAATATGGCTGTTGACTGGATTTGTGAGAAGCTTGTCGACCGTGGTATCAATGTCCTTCGCATTGGTAATCCTACTCGAGTGAACGATAAGATGTTAGGTTTTACATACGAAAGGAAGTTTGAAGCGCATCCAGACTACCCACAGTTGTGGTCGATTCGGAAGGCTATTCGTGAACTGAGGAACAACAGAAAGAAAGGTTCTGAAAGCTATCATCAGAAGATGGATAGGCTGAAGAGCCGTGCCACTGAGCTTGAAATACGCATCAATGCCGAGCTGTTTGGAGAGGCACGTGTCGTTGCTTCCACCCTCGTTGGTGCTAACAGTAGGATAATGGAAGGTCAGAAGTTCACCACTTTGTTCATCGATGAGGCTGCACAAGCCCTTGAAGCAGCCTGCTGGATAGCCATTCGTAGAGCGTCAAGAGTTATCTTTGCGGGTGATCATTGTCAACTTCCACCGACTGTGAAAAGCATTGCTGCCCTGCGTGGAGGCTTAGGAAAGACCCTGATGGAACGTATCGTAGAGAATAAACCAGAGGTTGTAACGCTGTTGAAGGTGCAGTATCGAATGAACGAAGAGATTATGCGCTTCTCATCCAATTGGTTCTATGGTGGACAGGTGGAGACCGCTCCGCAGATTAAATATCGTGGCATCCTCGATTATGACAACCCAATGGTATGGATTGATACGTCCGATGAAGCGGTCATTGCATCGTATGATTTGACGGAAAGTAACGCTAATTCTGTTCCTTCTCAGTCAGATAACGAAAAGGAAAATGCCTTTCATGAGCAGTTTGTAGGTTCTTCTTTTGGACGTATTAATAAAGGAGAAGCAGAGCTAACACTCAAGACTTTAGTCGATTACTTTACTAAGATAGGGAAGCAGCGTATGTTAGATGAGCGGATAGATGTGGGCGTTATCTCTCCTTATCGTGCTCAAGTGCAGTATCTCCGCAGCTTGATTAAGAAGCGAGCGTTCTTCAAGCCCTATCGAAGTCTTATTAGTGTGAACACCGTTGATGGCTTCCAAGGACAAGAACGCGACGTGATACTCATTTCTCTTGTGCGTTCCAATGATGATGGTCAGATAGGTTTTTTACGTGATTTACGCCGTATGAACGTTGCCATAACACGTGCCAGAATGAAGCTGATTATCCTTGGTAATGTCCAAACAATGACCAAACATGAATTTTATAAGAAGCTGTGGGAGAGTCTTCCACAGTCCTAATAGTTATTAGGTTTGTTAGCCCAATTGGCCTTATTTGGCTAATTGGGCTAATTGTTTTATTTATATCCAAATAAGTTTATAGTTTTAAAAAGTAATAGTACTATATTCGGAGCCAATTTTATGGATACATCTTAATATCTCTTTTTCCCTTTCTTTAGATGGCTTCTTGAACCCATTGATGTAGTTACGTAGTAGGGAAGCATTGATACCAATGAGTTTTGCAAACTCAGCAATGTTCAGTTCCTTATGTGTAAGGAAGAACTTTTGTAACGCTGTAGGCTCAGCATCCTCATAGCTGAAGCTCTCAAAGCTAATGTCTTCATCTAAGTTGCGCCAGTGAATACCATCAAATCCGATTTGGTAGCTTTCCCGCTCTTTATCAGAAGCCATAGCAAGACGAGGATACCATAAGAGAGACTGACGAAGTGTACGCCCCTCTTCATCTATACCATATATATATTCTTGGTCGAACCAAACTTTTTTAATTTCCATATCTACCTCCTTAATCCTCAAAATACTCTTTCCAACGTGAGATAATTATATCTTTATTCTCGTCTATTACAAATTTAATCTTCTTCAATTCATTGTTTTTTAATCCTTTGCTGATAGCTAACACAAAGTTATTACCATCATAATTATACTTTGCAAAGCCTTCTGCACCTTCCACATGTACGTGGATTGGTTCGTGCTCTCGGCTATAGAAAAAGAATGAAAATCCATAGAATCGAAATATCTCTGGCATAGTATTATCAAGTTTAGTTCGCTACAAAGGTAGGTATTAGATTTGATACCCACAAGTATTTTTTATTTAATTACACACTGAAAAGTGGATTTATATCAATTTTTTATTTACTTTTGTGTCATAAAAGGAAATCTACTATGTTACAACGAGATTATTTTATTCGCTTGATAGAGGAATTCAATGCTGCAATTTCGCGCTTTCTAACAAAGAAAGATGATGAGTTGAAGCGAGATAAGGACTTGAAAGACCTTTACAGACAGTATGTTGGAGAGTATGATGATTTACGTAATCTCTCTGTTGACGAGCTGTTGACATATGCCAAGGAGCAGTGGAAAGAGGAAGAACGGATAGACAAAATCAATATGGTTGCAGAGTTACTTTATGCCGAAGGAAGCTACAAAGGGCAACCTTTGCGCCAAATACTGTTGGAAAAAGCATACGCTTTATTTGATTATGTTGAGGCGAATGGCTCAACATTCTCTATCGACCGACGTCAAAAGATGGAGGCTATGCGACAAGAGTTAGACAATAAGCTCTCTCAAATAGATTGATGTTTGAGCGGGTAGATACGAAGGAGAATTATTTAATATCATAATAATATCAAGCTAAACCTAAATCACATCATTATGCTTGAGAAGAACATTAGAGAACAGATTATCGAGTTGATACACCAGCAGGTAGTTCCTGCTGTTGGTTGTACAGAGCCAATGGCTGTGGCATTGTGTACTGCACGTGCTACAGAGTTGTTAGGTCAGAGACCAGAACATATTAGCGTGTTGCTCTCTGCTAATATTCTGAAGAATGCGATGGGAGTCGGTATTCCTGGAACGGGAATGATCGGTCTGCCTATTGCCATTGCCCTCGGTGCTTTGGTGGGTAAGTCAGAATATCAGTTGGAGGTTATCAAAGACCTCACACCTGTTACTTTGGAGGCTGGCAAGACATTTATCAGTGAGAATCGAATTGATGTCAAACTGAAGGACGGTATCACCGAGAAACTATACATAGAAATTACTTGTGAGGCTGAGGGACATCGTGCAACAGCCATTATCATGGGTACTCATACGAATATTGTCTTTGAAGAGAAGGACGGTACTGTTCTGCTCGATAAGATGCAACCCAGCACAGCTGCTGTCGAAAAAGCACCCCTTTGCCTGAACCTCAATACGGTATGGGAATTTGCTACAACTACTCCTGTCGATGAGATTGAGTTTATCCTTGAGGCAAAGCGATACAACCTCCGTGCTGCAGCTGAGGCTTTGAAAGGAAATTACGGACATTGTTTGGGTAAGATAATGGACCGTCCTTTGAGTCGTGGTATCTTTGGTAATAGCATCTTCTCACACGTTATTGCGAAGACCGCTTCTGCCTGTGATGCCCGTATGGGTGGTGCTTTGATACCAGTGATGAGTAATAGCGGTTCGGGAAATCAGGGTATCTGTGCAACCAACCCAGTGGCTGTCTTTGCGAAGGAGAATGAGAATACACGTGAGGAACTTATCCGTGCACTCACCTTGAGTCATCTCACAGCCATCTACATCAAGCAGAGTCTTGGTGCACTATCTGCCCTTTGTGGTTGTGTCGTGGCAAGTATTGGTTCCAGTTGTGGTATTACTTATCTGATGGGAGGCAATTATATCAATGTTTGTCATTCAGTAAAGAACATGATAGCCAACCTTACGGGTATGATTTGTGATGGTGCGAAGCCAAGTTGTTCACTGAAGATTTCATCGGGAGTGTCGACAGCTATCCTTTCTGCAACGCTTTCCATGGAGGGCAAACACGTAACGTCTGCAGAGGGAATCATTGATGAAGATGTTGATAAGTCTATCCGTAACCTAACAAGTATAGGTAAGGAAGCGATGTGTATTACCGATGATATGGTATTAAATATTATGACACATAAGTGCAATTAAAAAGACTATTGCACTTTCAACTCAGTCTTATTGTCGAATTATTTTCATGAAAAGAAATATTTTTTGTCGTGAAAATAAATATTTATCTTCATGAAAAGAATTTCTTTTTTTCATGAAGATAAATTGTTTTTAGCCGTTTTGTTGTATCGAATGGATGTCATTTCATCCTACGCTCGCTCGTAGGTTACAATCGTGTTAACATACTTCTCTACCTTTATAACACGTATGTTCTCTGGAAGTTTTGGCGCTTCGATACCTTCGTTAACAGTGAAAGGAGCCGATTCTATGCGTATCTCGTCCCATAGTCCTGCATCCAAAAAACTCTGTAAAGTCTTTGCACCACCTTCCACAATGAGACTTTGCTTCTTTTCAGCATAGAGATGCGACAGCACTTCAGCCGGTGTTGCGTATTCTCCAGCTTTTGTCGGTTGACTTGTCAGCACCAATTTCTCTGGACTTGGACCGCTCCATTCCCTCACTGTCAGCTGTGGTTGTTCTAATTCTTCCGTTGTTTTCCCAACGAGAATCGCATCATTCTCCGCCCTCATCTTATGTACTAACATCTTTGTAAAGGGTGTAGAGATAATCAATGGCTGATAATCTTTACTCGGCAAGTTGCCAATGTAAGCCACAGCAGAATTATTAGTACAAGTAGTTACACTTTCTTCAGTGCTATTCAATATACATATTTCCTCAGGGGTATCTCGGTGATTACTCCCCTCCCTATGGGGGAGGGGTAAGGGGGAGGGGCCAGTTGTTGTGTTGAATGGTGTGTCAGTTGTTGTGTTGAATGGCGTGTTGGTTAGTCTACTTTCTGTTTCTGCCCACTTCAATATCACATAAGGTCGTTTATGTGTATTATAAGTAATAAACCGTTTATTCAGTTCTAAACACTCTTTCTCCAATACACCCACGGTCACTTCTATCCCTGCTTCGCGAATCTTCTTTACTCCACGTCCTTGCACTTCGGCAAAAGGATCGATGCAACCACACACAACACGGCGCACACCCTTGCTGATAATCAAGTCGGCACAAGGAGGTGTTTTCCCATAATGAGAGCAAGGCTCAAGACTGACATACACCGTAGCTTCACGTAGCAAAGCCTCGTCCTCTTTCCTTACAGATGCAAAAGCGTTCACCTCTGCGTGTCCTTTGCCACAGCGTACGTGGTAACCCTCACCGATAATCCTGCCCTCCTTGCTCACAATAACCGCACCAACCATTGGGTTAGGCTTGGCAAGCTGTTGTCCATTACGAGCTAATTGCAGGCAACGACGCATGTATTTTTTGTCAGTTTCTTCTTGTTTCATTTCATTAAAATTCCTATCTTTGCAGCTATGACATACCAAGATTTATGGCACAGACTCACTCCTTTATATGATGAAGGTGAGGCACAAGCTATCGTTCGGCTTGTGTTAGAGGTGCAGTTTGGCATTACGCTGCCCGATATATATACGGGCAAAGTTAATGAATTATCCCGAGAAGAGGAGGAGGAATTAGAGAAAATCATCCTTCGTTTGGAACGTTCGGAGCCTGTACAATATGTTTTAGGACGTGAAACCTTTTGTGGGCGCACTTTCCATGTGGCTCCGGGCGTATTGATTCCGCGCCCAGAGACTGAGGTGCTATGCCGTTGGATAGAGGAGGATAACAACCAATGTTATTGTGCTTTGCAGCCTCCTGCACCCCTGCAGGTGTTGGATGTAGGGACAGGCAGTGGCTGTATTGCTGTTACATTGGCTGCCGACCTACGCAACTCGGCGGTTACAGCGTGGGATATATCGGGTGATGCACTACTTATTGCACGTGAGAATGTACATCAATATCAGGTACGTGTGGAGCTAAAAATGGAGGATGCGCTTCATCCTTCAGCAGCAGCTATGCAGCAGCAATTTGATATTATTGTGAGTAATCCACCTTACATCTGCGACAAAGAACGGACAGGGATGGCGAAGAACGTACTTGCGTATGAACCTGAAACAGCTCTCTTCGTTCCAGACGATGACCCACTACGCTTCTATCGGGCAATCGCTGAGTATGGCGTGCAGGCTTTGTCAGCTGATGGTGCACTTTATTTTGAGACCAACCCATTATATATTGATAATGTAAAGCAGATGTTAAGCGAATTGGGTTATAAGCAGATAGAACTGCGAGAAGACCAGTTTGGTAAGCTCCGATTCACGAAAGCCATCCGACCGTGATACAGAAACGACCTATATTAGAGTCGCAAGTCCTGAAGAAACTTGCCGATTTATGTGCGAAAGGCGAACATTGCTCTGGCGAGATGTTAGAGAAGATGCGCAAATGGGGACTATCAGAAGATGCGCAAGCACGTGTTATGGAGAAGTTGATAACGCTGCATTACGTTGATGACAGCCGTTATACGGAGTCTTTCGTACATGATAAAATCCGCTATAACAAGTGGGGTAGACGAAAGATTGAGCAGGCGTTGTGGATGAAAAAGGTTGATAATTCCGTCTCATCGCCCATCCTCGATGCTATTGAAGATGAAGAATATCTTGAAGTCTTGCGCCCATTGTTAGCGAGTAAGTATCGCACAATCAAGGCAGAGAGCGATTACGAACGTTCAATGAAGCTGATAAAGTTTGCGATGGGACGTGGTTTTACGATGGATTTAATCCGCAGGTGTATAGACGAAGGAGTCGTTGCTGCGGATGATGATGTAGACTTCGTAGACGATGACACAGACGATTAGTTTATTGGCTCGCCTGATAGACACCCTTGCCCCTCGTTCATGTACGATTTGTGGTAGGCGTCTGACCGTTACGGAGGAGGTGATGTGTGCTTGTTGTAATCATTGTCTCCCTCGTACGGGCTATTCTAAGTCGAGTTATGATAATAAACTTGTGCGTCTCTTTTGGGGTAGGATTCCCATAGAAAAGGGCACAGCCTTTTTCTTTTATAAAGCCCATTCTGATACCAGTCGTTTGCTTTATCAATTGAAGTATGGCGGTCATCCTGAGATAGGTGAGCGTCTTGGACGTATTGTGGCAGCAGAGTTTGCACAAGATGGTTTCTTTGATGGAATCACAGCTGTGGTTCCTGTGCCACTTGCTCGCCAGCGTGAGCGAGAAAGAGGGTATAATCAAAGTGTGGAGATAGCGCGTGGTATCAGTGCAGAAACTGGTTTGCCTGTCTTAGATAAGGTCTTAGAACGTATCAGTTTTCATGGCAGTCAGACGCAGAAAGGTCGTTGGGAACGAAATGAAAACGTAGAGAAAGCCTTTCACCTCCTCGATGCTTCCCCCTTAAACAATCAACACATTTTGTTGGTTGATGACGTAATTACTTCAGGTGCCACGCTCGTTGCAGCTGCCAAAGAACTCCTTAAAGGAGCGAATGTCAAGATTAGTGTATTCTCACTTGGCTTTGCGAATAATGATTAAGCTGTCTCATTATTCTTTGTTTTATTATTGTTAGTCTATAAGTAGTACTCATCTTCGCAAGTAATTAGTAGTTAACAGTATCAGTTTTGGTGGCAGATATGGATATTTTTCTCCCTCTTTTTTTGTTGTGTTGATGGTCCGCACGTGATGTGTTGATGGTCCGCACCATTGGTGCGGAGGCTTAACACCAATGCAATTTGTCGTAGTAAAATTTGCGTTAGATGATTGTTTGGAAGGGTTATACAACTCAAAGCAAATAGAATCACTCTTGTATTTGATAGGAGTAACATCTGTTCTTGTTATCTTCTTTTATAGTCTTTTTATCCTTTAGTCTCAGAAAAAATGTGTAAGTTTGCAGTTAGTATATAACCATAAACTATCAAGATGGAAGATTTAAAGAAAGTCTTTGCAGGCAAACTGCTCGGAATTAAAGCTATTAAGTTGCAACCTAATGACCCATTTACATGGGCAAGTGGTTGGAAGTCACCATTCTATTGTGATAATCGCAAGACGTTGTCGTTCCACGACGTACGTTCGTTTGTGAAGCTCGAGTTGGTTCATGCTATCCTTGAGAACTTCCCTGAGGCTACGGCTGTGGCTGGTGTTGCTACGGGTGCTATTGCACAGGGTATGCTCGTTGCTGATGAGTTGGCATTGCCATACGCATACGTTCGTCCGAAACCAAAGGACCATGGTATGAAAAATCAGATTGAAGGCGAACTCCCTGTAGGTTCTAAGGTTGTCGTTGTAGAAGACCTTATCTCAACTGGTGGCTCTTCTTTGAAAGCTGTTGCTGCACTTCGTGAGGCTGGTTTTGAAGTTGTGGGTATGGTTGCATCTTATACCTATGGTTTCCCAGTTGCTGAGGAGGCATTCCGTGAGGCTAATGTAAAGCTTGTTACTCTCACCGATTATGAGCATGTTGTAGAGAAAGCACTTGAGACTGGTTATATCAAGGAGTCTGAGGTTTCTATGTTGCATGATTGGCGTAAGGACCCAGCAAACTGGAAAAAGTAATCTCTAAGTATTCCGCTGGAAGTAAAGACCTTTATTTCTTAGGGATTGATTGGATATAATTTTATGTAGAGGACGCATTCTTCGTGCGTCCCTACATATAGTTATAGAGTTCTATTACAATCAGTTCTGCTTTCTTCCAGTTCTTCTCTCTTAAACTCCCCAATAAAGATTATCAATGACAAAATTTGAAAGTAGCGTAAAGCAGATTCCCCATTCTCAGCAGTGTGTATACAACACGCTGAGCGACTTGAATAATGTACAGCGTCTGAAGGAACGTCTCCCAGAAGGTTCTACGGGTAATGATGAGATGGATAAGGTGAAAGAAAGATTGCAGAATCTCACCTTTGATCAGGACTCCTTGTCTATGAATGTTGACCCTGTTGGTCAGATTTCTATGCGTATTATCGAGCGTGAAGAGCCTAAGACGATTAAGTTTGAAAGTGCTAATTCGCCATTATCCTTTAATTTCTGGATTCAGATACTGCCTGTTACAGAATCTTCTTCAAAGATGAAACTCACGATAGATGCTGATATTCCTTTCTTTGCAAAGGGTATGGTGTCAAAGCCTTTACAGGAAGGTATTGAGAAGATTGCCGATGCGTTGGCAATGATTCCATTCGAATAAGACGTTTACCTCCTTCCTAAGGAGGAAGACTTGATAGGTTTTGTATAGATAAAGGAGTAAGGTATGAAGAAGGTTGTTCAGTCTGTTTTGTTAATGCTTGTAGTGCTATTGTCATCTTGTGGTGATGTAGTTGACTATGAGTATAGTAGTCATCGTAACTTCTTTACCTTTCACAACGAGACACATCAAGACCCCATCCTTGCCTCAGCGATGAATCCTTTATCGCCGGGTGTGTATTGTACGATAAGAACTAACGTTGTCAGTGGTCGTTATTGTTTCTTCTTTGAGAACAATCAAGGACTGAAATCAAGTGCACCTGTGTGGTTTGATGGGATTGATCTTAGGTTGGAGAGCTGGAAACATGTGGGCTTGAACAATGGACTTATTGTTGGTTATGGCAACTTGGAAAACCCTTATCCTTTCTATGCTTACGACTTGCAATGTCCTAATTGCTTCAATACGAATACGCTTCCTTTGCGTTCTTATGAGTTGAAGATAAGTAGTGATGGCTTTGGTACTTGTAATAACTGTCATCGTAAGTATAACCTTAACACTGGCGGAAACATTGTTTCGGGTGATAGTGGCAAGAAACTGATACGCTATCGTGCAAGAAGTACGGAACCATATGGTGTTTTGGGGGTAAATTAAGGTAATTAGCCTGATTGGATTAATAGGTTCAATAGGCGTAATAAGGCTAATAAATAAAAAAACTTGCAAAACCTTTGCCAGTTCGAAGATTTAGCCTTATCTTTGCAAACGGTTTGCCGCAATGGTGGAATTGGTAGACACGAGGGACTTAAAATCCCTTGGCCAGTAATGGCTGTGCGGGTTCGAGTCCCGCTCGCGGCACTTCTTCTTAAATCCTATGCGCATGAAGCGAATAGCATACATTCTTTTGTTCTCCCTGCTGTTAATTTCTTGTGGTACTCGTAGCGGTTACTTCAAGATGGAAGGACGCTTCTTGCATATGAATCAAGGTGAGCTTTATGTGTATAGTCCCGATGGTGGTATTGCGGGTTTGGATACCATCAAGATTGAGGCGGGTCGTTTCTCTTATGAGAAGCCTTGTAGCAAACCTTCTACGTTAATTATCATCTTCCCTAATTATTCTACACAACCAATCTTTGCCGAATCGGGCGAAGCGGTTGAGGTAAAAGCGGATGCTTCCCACTTGAAAGAGATGGAGGTAGAGGGCACGGAGGATAATGAACTCATGACTAAGTTCCGTAAACAGATAGCAAGTGCCTCTCCTCCAGAGGAGTTGAAGTATGCAATCGCATTTATCAAAGACCATCCAGAGTCTGCTGTGAGTGTGTATCTACTCAATCGTTATCTTGTTCAAACAGAATCTCCTGATTATAAGCAGGCTGCAAAGCTTTTACCTTTATTGATAAAAGAACAGCCCGATAATGCCACTTTGGGTCGTCTTCAACGACATCTATCTGAGTTGGGCTCGCTACCAATCGGTAGTAAGTTGCCTAAGTTCTCAGCTAAAGATATCAATGGAAAGACGGTTAATAATACGACTTTTCAAGGAAAAGACGTCGTTATTATCAGCACATGGGCAGCATGGAGTTACGAGAGTCTTGATGTCCAACGTGCGCTGAGTGATGCCGTGAAAGCAGGAAAGATAGCTGCTTTGGGCATTTGTGTAGATGCCAATCCTAAGGAGGTAAAGCAGACTTTAGAGCGTGATGGGATTGAGTTTTCCAATGTTTGTGATGGAAAACTACTGAATACACCACTACTCAAAACCTTTGGTCTTAATACTATACCAGATAATATCGTCATTCGCAATGGGAAAGTAGTCGAAAGAAACATCACTGCTAACACCATCCGTCAGCGTTATGGCGCCGAATAAAAACTAATATTGTGCTTGTAAAAACATTCTGTGCAGCTGTTAACGGAATGGAAGTCACCACCGTGACAGTCGAAGTTAGTATCACACGGGGCGTGTTGTTCCATCTTACCGGTCTTGCAGACGGAGCGGTAAAGGAAAGCCATGACCGTATAGCTGCAGCACTTCTTAATACTGGTTACAAGTTTCCTGTAGCCGATATCACCGCCAATCTTGCTCCAGCCGACCTCAAGAAGGAAGGCTCCAGTTTCGATCTCCCATTGGCAATAGCCATCTTGGCTGCCAATGAGAAGATGAGTTGTGACCGTTTGCGAGAGTTTATGCTTGTGGGAGAGTTGAGCCTTGACGGTACTTTACAGCCTGTTAAAGGTATACTACCCATAGCTATCAAGGCACGAGCCGAGAAGTTTAAAGGTATCATTGTGCCGAAAGCTAATGAGCATGAAGCGGCTGTGGTAGACACGTTAGAGGTCTATGGAATGGATAATATCTTGCAAGTAATTGACTTTCTCAATGGTACATCGAATCCAGAACCTTGTTTTGTAGATACACGGAAAGAGTTTTACGAGCATCAATATGCTTTCGACCTCGACTTTGCTGATGTCCGTGGACAAGAGAATGTGAAGCGAGCATTAGAGGTTGCAGCGGCTGGTGGGCATAATCTTATCATGGTTGGACCACCCGGAAGTGGAAAGAGTATGATGGCAAAGCGCCTTCCTTCTATCCTCCCTCCTTTGTCTCTTTCAGAGAGTTTAGAAACAACTCAGATTCATTCGATAGCCGGTAAGTTACGTCGTGACACAGGATTGATTACACAACGTCCTTTCCGTAGCCCTCACCATACTATCTCTGAGGTTGCACTCGTGGGTGGTGGAGCCAATCCAATGCCGGGTGAAATAACCCTTGCACATAATGGAGTGTTATTCTGTGATGAGTTACCTGAGTTTAATAAACACACTTTAGAGGTACTTCGACAGCCTTTAGAGGATCGTCATATAACGATTTCACGTGCCAAATATACGGTTACTTATCCTTGTAGTTTCATGTTTGTAGCAAGTATGAATCCCTGTCCGTGTGGCTATTTTGCTGACCCTACGCATCATTGTGTTTGTACTCCAGGGCAGATTCAGAAGTATCTTGCTAAGATTTCAGGTCCATTAATGGACAGAATCGACATTCAGTGTGAGATTGCACCTCTCCCCTTTAAAGATATATCACAAGCAACACCGGGCGAGTCGAGTGCTGCTATTCGTGAACGTGTTATCCGTGCACGTGCTATTCAGACCGATCGCTTTAGCAGTTATCGTAATATTCATTGTAATGCGCAGATGTCTGAGCGTATGATTCATGAGTTTGCCGAGCCCGATGAAGCCTCTATTAAGTTACTCCGTGATGCTATGGAGCGTTTGAAACTGTCTGCTCGCGCCTATAACAGGATTCTAAAAGTAGCGCGTTCGATAGCCGACTTGGAAGAGTCTGAGGCTGTACAAGTACAGCATATCGCTGAGGCAATAGGGTATAGAAACTTAGATAGGAGCGACTGGGCTGAGAGATGAGAGCACTCTCAGCCTTATAAAGATAAGGAAAACTAAGAAAACTATGACCCCTAAGATTACTCGAGATTCTAAGACAACTATATAAAGAAGATATACAATAACACCCAAAGACTTAACAAATATATAAAAAACAAATTCAAAAAGACTATGAGAAAGTTGTTTGCTTTCATGTTGTTACTGCTACCGTTAGTAGTATCAGCACAGACGGATAAGACGTTTATGTCTGTCAATTGGGATAAGATAAAAGCGGAAGTGAATGCTAATCCACAGCATGTTCAGCAGTTAGTTGATATTCTTATCAATGTTGACGCTGATACCACATTGACTGCTGAGGACAAAATCTTGGCTGTTTATGGACGAACTTACCTTAATAATGGTAGGGATATGTTCATGGAACTTGATATGTCGAAGGCAAGGAACGAAGGTAAGTTTGATGTTGCTGCTACGCTTGCAGATAAGGTTCTTGCCAGCAATCCGCTTAATACCAATGCTATTGTGTCTAAGATTTATCATTTCAGAAAACTTTCAACCACCGAACCCGATAAATCATGGATGTTGAGCGATAGCCTTAAGGTCTATTCTGTTCGTTTATCACGCATTCTCGATACAATCTTTATGACCGGTGATGGTAGTAAGGAACATCCTTTCTCCGTGACATCAGTGGGGGATGAATATAACCTTGTTTACTTCTTCTTTGGTATTCCTAAGGTGAATAGTCAGATGGTAGTCGGTAGTTGTGACCGTCTTGTTTTGGGCGAAACGAATGCTAATTACACTTCTTCTGACATTTACTTTGATGTAAAACGAGTCTTTGAAATCGAGAGGTCTATGTTTGAACAGCAAGGAGGAAAGGGGAAGTAAGTTGGTTTAACCCAAATCGGTCATCAGACCACAATATATATCGTTCTTCTTACTGTGGTATTGTTTCCTAACATCTTTTATTTTCTTATCGGCATCTTGTCTGTCTTTGT